>JAFSFF010000029.1 GCA_017435375.1 Thermoguttaceae bacterium | reverse complement strand
GTCGTTTTGCCTTCGCCGGCCGGCGTCGGAGAAATCGCGGTTACGAGGATCAGCTTCGCGTCTTTTTTTTGCGGAATATCGCGAATTTCGTCGAGCGAAATTTTCGCTTTTTGTTTGCCGTAAAGCTCGACGGCGTTTTCGGGGATTCCGAGTTTCGCGGCGACGTCTTGAATGGGACGCAGCGGGGCGCGACGAGCGATTTCAATATCGGACGGGATCGATCTTTGCGACATAATCGGCGCTTTCTGAGAAATTACGGGGAACGACGGAAGCTCGAAGTTCGCCTGACGTCGACGTTTGAAGCAAGCGCGCTGATGAATTAACGAACCGGCGACGCGTCGGCGAAAACATTTTGTTTATTTTAACCGAAGAACGCGTCGAGAGCAACGGGGGCGACGCCGCGTTGCGACAACCTTTGCGCCGTAAAAGGCTTGACAAGCCGGAATAATCGGCGCAAACCTTACAACGCGAGCGCCGACGTTCGCTAAACTTTCAGCGTTTGATTTTTTGAAAAAAGTTTCTGTTATTTAGTCAAAAGGTTAGAGCTTGCGGCGTCGTAAAGGTCGCGCGGTCGCGTCGGCTAATTGGAAGGCGAAACGGCGTCGCCGGACGGCGGGACGAGCCGGAAAATTCGCGTCGTTGGGGAAGCGTTTGACGCCGCGTCGTTCTTCTCGGACGTTTGGGGAAGTTCGAACGGCGCGAGAACGTCGGCGTCGGCTAAAAGACGGAAGAGATTCTCGTCGATTTCGGCGTCTCTAAAGCCGTAATTTCCGGGACTTCGGAAGCGCGTTAATTCGGCGAAATCGACGAGAACGAAGGCGATTTTCGCGTCGTCGAAGCGTCGGCGAATCGCGTCGGCGTCTCGTAGCGCGACGATTTGGCCGTCGGCGTCGCGCTCGACCGAGTCGCCGAGGAGCGGGATTAACGGCGAACGGTTCCAGCAAGTCGAGTAGACGACCGGAACGCGGTAAACGAACGCTTTCGCTTCGCCGATTAAAAGGAGCTTGCGCGACGGTTGGAAGGGCGCGTCGGAAACGCTTGTCGAAGCGGCGTTTGCGTCGGAAGACGGCGGGTCGGCGAAAAGTTCCGGACGGTCGTTGAAAAAAATCGCCGCTTGCGGGAAGCGGGCCGGGTCGCGTTCGAGGGCGCGAAGGGGCGCGATGCGAGCGGGAGCGCGAACGTCGATAACGAGTCCTTCGTAAAGTAAACCGAATAAAAAGGTTGTGTAAAACGCGACGAGGAAAAACGGTCGACCGGACGGCGCGGATCCGTTTTGGCGAGAGTCGGTCGCGGCGGTCGAATTTGTCGAAGCGATCGAGCGGAAACCGGTCGCGGCGAACGAAGCGGCGACGCCGAGTAGTAGCGCGGAGAACGGTTTGACGGGGACGAGGAAACGCGTTAAACGGTGCGTCGCAAAGTGCCAAGCGAGCCAAAATAAGAACGCGACGGCGGCGATTAATGCGAACGTTAATACGCGACGGTCGTTGTGGTTGCGTTTTGGCGACTCGGAGTCGCTTCCGCGTTGGTTAAATTGCGTCGCGGCTCCGGCGAAGACGAGAAGTCCGATCGCCGGAAGCCAAAGGGAAAACGGGGAAGCGAGGTCGGCGCGCCAAGCGGAACGGGCGAAGGATTCGGCGAACGCGGCGGGGCCGAACGTCGACGCGGAATGCGCCCGACGCCAACGCTCGTCGACGTCGGCGTCCCAAGTTTGCGACGCGTCGTCGAAGAGTTCGAAAGCCAACGGATAGAAAGGGTTGCCGGTCGCCGAAACGTTGCGAACGAACCAGCCGCCGGAGACGAGCGCGACCGTCGCGACGAAGACGGCGAGCGGAAGGCAAACGTCTTTAAAAAGACGAAGAGCGGCCGGTTTCGACGGGGAAACGGGAACGGAAGCGACCGCGAACGGAGCGTTGCAAACGGTCGACGTTTTGTCGGTTGCGTCGTTGTCAAGCGAGGTCGACTCGGCGTCGCGGAAAAGTCGGCGAAACGGCGTCGCGACGAGCGGGAACGAAACGGCGAGGAGCGCGGCGCAAGCGGGCGCGAAAACGAAAACGACGGCGGTGTATTTGATCGAAACGGCGAGTCCGACGTAAACTCCGATAAGAGAAGCGGTTCCGACGCGGAAAATAGGACGGTTCCAACGCGTCGCGTCGGCGGCGAGCGAAAGCGCGAACGCGTAAAAAGCGGCGAAGAGCGCGAAACCTAAAGCGCCGTCGTTTAAGCCGTTGGCGAAAACGTCGAAGACGCCGGGAAACGCGAGGTAAAAAAGAGCGGCGAAGAGACCGGCGCGCTCGGAACGGAAAAATCGAACGCAAAACGCAAAGAGTCCGAGCGCGGTAGCGAACGCGGCGGCGGTCAAAACGACTTTGCCGACGAGCGAACCGAGACGCAAGGGCGCGTTCGGGGCGGCGCAAAGGTCGCGAACGAGGTTAAATCCGCCGACGTAAAGGGTTTCGGCGCCGAGAGGCATATTGGCGTAAACGTTGTTCGGCGAGAAGGCGAGGGCGCCGGTTTCGAAAATTTCGCGGGCGGCCTGCGCGTGATACTCGACGGCGTCGTATTCAAAAAGCGGTTGCGTCGCCGCAAAAAAATAAAACGACGTAAAAATCGTTAATAAAAGGAGTTGCATCGTCAAAAGAACGCGGGCGCCGAAGCGTTTTGTCGGCGAAGGCGACAGGATGTCGTTAACGCGGTTGCGAGCGGCGGCGCGGCGTCGCGTTGCGGCGAGCGTCGTCGAAAGAACGTAAAACGCCGCGAAAAAAAATGTTGGGAAAGCGACGTGAGCGTTGGCGAAACCGCAAAGACCGGCGAATTGAACGTAAAAGTTCCAAAGCGCGAAACCGGCTCCGAATTGAAAGAATATTGTTTCAAAAACGCTGGTTTTCAAAAGCCGTTTGAAAGGCGCGAAAATAAGGCTTCCGAGGCCGAGAAGCGCGAGCGTCGCGACGACGCCGAGCGCCAGCCCGAAAACGCGTTCGCCCGTCGCCGGCTCGTCGGGAAGATCGAGTCCGCGCCAAACGAACTCGGCGAACGTCGGGTCGTCGAGCGGAGCGAAGAGGAGAAGCCAGCGGGGCGACGAAGACGCGGCGCTTCCCGATTCGACGAACGGGCGCGTTAAGAAGAAACCGAAAACGACGAGGAGAACGGTCGCGGCGATAAAATAGAGGAAACGCGGGGAATTTGCGGGTCGGCGAGACGGTCGCATTTCAGACTCCGGGGGCGGTCGCGGGTTGACGATAAAAATGGAAAAAATGGGCGCCGGGGCTTGAACTGCGCGCGCCTTTTTTGTATGATAACATAAATCGCCGGAAAAGTAAGGCGGGCCGACCTTTTGACGACTGTTTCGACCTAATTTTTATTGAATTTTATCGAAACTGTTCACGGAAGCGGACGAACGCCGCCTCTTAAACGGCTTTTAAACGTCTTGGTAAGAAAGGGTTGGGAGAACG
>JAFSFF010000247.1 GCA_017435375.1 Thermoguttaceae bacterium | reverse complement strand
CGGCTCGTACCCGACGCGGGCTTCTTCCGCTTTAATAACTCGTTCGAAAATAAACGGTTCGCTCATTTCTCTTCCTCTTTCTCGTTAAGATTTTGCGCGTTTTGCCAGTACGTTTCTTTTCCTTTTATACAACATTCGCGAAAGGAGTCGTAATCGATCGGGATAAACTCGTCGTTAAAATACCGACTCTTGGCGAAGTATCGAGCCGTCGGCTGACAGTACAAACGGCGTTCTCCTCCGTGTCGGCTTTGCGCCTTTGCGAAGAAAACGCAGTCGGCCCATTGAGTGAGGACTTCCGAAAAACTTCGTTCCATCGACGGCGCGTAGTTTTTGTATTCCTCTTCCGGCGTCTTAAACTTTTCAATCGAACAATGCGAAAGGAGAATCACCACCATTCGTCGCTGTTCCCACAAAACGTTTAGCCGGGGAACGACTTCGTCGAGCAACCTGTTGCGAACGGCTTCGACGCCGTTGTTGAAGCCTCCGGCGGCTTGACGAATCGTCTTGACTTGTCGACCGTTTTTAACAGCGTCCGCGCCGGGGGCGTTCGATTCTTGGATTTCGACAATTTGCATCATGTGTTCCACAAGATCGATATGGTCGACCACAAGCGTCTTGTATCCCAAATCTTCGCAAATCAATTCGTCGAGGTCTTGAAGGAATTCGTCGTAGCTTTTCACGACGGGGAAAGCGTCGCGCGGCGGGCGGTTGCCGAAGCCGTTTTCCGTTTGAATAAAAATCGGATTCGGCGCCTGCATCGCGAACGTTGTTTTCCCGATTCCCTCTTGACCGTAAATCAAGATTCGCGGCGGAGCGATTTTTCTGTCCTTCGCCTTGATGATTCTATTAGTCGCCATAAAATTTTAAACCTCCTTTTATAGCGTATTGTTAAGCGCTCTTTCTGTCGCGCAGTTCGACGAATTCTACGGCGCGTCGCGCCGACGCCCACGACGCGAAAATCGATCGATGACAAAATTCTCCGGCCTCGACGTTTTCAAAACAAAGGAAAAGCAAGTCCTTTTGCAACGATTTGGCTCGGCGCAGGAGCCGGTCTAATTCGCGCGTCAGAACTTCCTCCGCTTGGTCGAGTTGAGCGACGTAACGCGCGATCCAGAAATCGCGGTTGTCGCCCCCCTTGAATCCGGCCAAGGTCGCGGAGTCGGGCGCGGCGAGCGCGACGAAGTCGTCGACGACGTAATCGAGCTTAAACTTCGGTCGTCCTAGCGAAATCGAACAGACGTAAAACAAGTCGTTGCAGACGATAGGATGGGAATAACGTCCTAAATAAATTTTTTCCATCGTCAAGCCAACGGCATAATGATCGTCGTTCCAAGCGAGTCTTCGAACGTGATCGGCGTGTTTTCGTTAAAATAAACGCGAACGTATTCGTCGACGCACGAAGACAAGTAGTCTAAGATGTAAGCGTTGGTAAACCGAACGGTCGTCGGCGGCTTAGAATATCGACAAGTCGTCCCGATTTCCGCTTCTCCGTACGACGTCGACGGCGAGGAGACGACGACTTCGCCGGTTCGAAACGCGTAGCGAAGTTCCCCCGTCTGTTTCGATTCGTTCACGACGTCGACGCGACGCGACGCCGCCAGCGTCTCTTCAACGTCGAGCGTCGCGTCGCGCTCCCCTTTCTTTTCGAGAATCGGCAAGAGGTTGGGATAGCGTCCGTCGATCGTTTGCACTCTCGCCTCGACGACGCCCGAACGAAAGAACATCGAGTCCGGCCCGGCGGCGATTTCGACGACGTCGCCTCGGAGAAGCCGAAGAATCTTTGCGAGCGTCTTGGAAAAAACAACGCGTTCGAAAGTCTCCGGAACGGGCGTTTCAAAATCCCAAGTCGTCGTAAACAAACGTTTCGTATCGCAAGCGACGACGCGGAGTTCCGAACCGCTCGCCTTAAATAAAACGCCGGTTAACGCGGGCGTCTTTTCGATGGCGGGGTCGGACGCGTATTTGACGGCTCGTTCGAGCGCCGGCGTCAAGTCTCCGCCGTCGATTTCGCAATATTCGCCGTCGCAAGCCGTCGGTCGACGCAACGCGTCGGCGTTCAACGTCGGCTGGTTTAGACAAAGCGTCGCCGCGCCGTTTAAGTAAACGACAATCTTTTCAACGTCGACTTCAACCGGAATTTCTCCGCGCGTTTCCCGAGAATCTTCGGAGGAAATAACGGCGTCTTCCGGCAATTCCTTTCCGAAACTCACGAGGAAGTCCGCAAGACGTTTCGGGAAAAACGCCTCGCCCTCCGCTTCGATTTCGACGAATTCGGAAGCGTCGAATTTTACAAGAACGCCCTCCTGCAACGACGCCGCGTAAACAAAACATTCCGTTAGGAGCGCCTTAACGTAAACGAAACGCTCGCCGTTCCCCAACGGCCCGAACGTCGACGCGCTAAACGCCGCTTTCAACACCCCGCTAAACGCGGGCGAAACTTTAAGTTTCATAAAAACCGTCTTCCTTTCAACTTAAAGTATTATAACGCTTCTTTGACGCCGGACTTAAAATCGCGCCATAACCGAGACCCTTGAACGCCGTCGTTGTTTTGGTACTTGGCGTCGGGGTCGTCGCCGTAATAAGTCTTCTTCCCGGAGACTTCGTGAAAAAAGATTTGACCGATCTCGATTCCCGGATAGATTACGACCGGTTCGACGCAGCTGATCTCCAACGTCCAAAAACCGTTGAACCCGACGTCCCCAAACCCCGCCGTCGCGTGAATAAAAATTCCAAGGCGACCGACCGACGAACGGCCTTCGATCATCGGCGCGTAAGCGTCCGTCCACGTCCGTTCGGCGGTTCGCCCCAAGTAAAGTCGTCCCGGAAACAACCGGAAACCGTCCTCTTTGAACGGCAACCGAAGGAGTTTCGACGGCTTCTTAGCGTCGAGCGGATCGGCGTAAACGAAAAGCTCGTTCGCCAACGTTACGTTGTAACTGTTGGGATTTAACTTTGACGCGTCAAACGGGTCGATCCCGATTCTTCCGCGCTCGATTTCTTCTTTTATTTTTAGTCCCGTTAAAATCATTTCGTCTTCTTTCTAAGCGCGAAACAAGCGTCGAAAATCCGCTTGTCCTCTCGCCGACGATAATCGCGATACGTCTTTTTGTTGTAAAGTCTTAAAAAGTTTGGGTTGAACACGGACGGTTCTTCGTCGATCAGAAAGAAGTACCCTTTCTCGCACAACCCCGAAACGACGATTTCCTTTTGTTCTTCCGAACCGCAAGCCGCCGCGTGATGGGCGACGGTTAGGAGTCGCGCGTCTTTGATCTCCGGGTTAAAATTCTTGTCGGTTACTAAAAGTCGCAAAAGTTGCGACGAATCGGAATAAAACGCCCGAATCGCCGGCGTTTGTCCGAGGCCGTTTGTCGAATTAACGTCGGCGCCGACGCTAAGGAGAAGCGACGCGGCTTCCGTAAAGCCTTCGTCGGCGCACCAGTGGAGAGCCGTTTCGCCCGCGTGGTCTTTCGCGTTCAACAAACCCGGAAACGACGAGTAAAATTTCACTCCCGCAAGGTCGCGGTTCTCGACGGCGAAATGCAACAACGACGCGCCGCGAACGTCTCGGTAGTAAGTGAAAATATTTTCGCCTTTTAAAGACGGCCTTTTGATTTTCAAGACGAATGAACCTTATTCGCTTCGGCTCGACGTCGAATCGCGTCCAAAATCTTTTCTTGCGCGTCAAGAAACTTGGTCTCGGCCCGTTCTTCGAACTCGCCGCATCGGAAAACGGTTAAGTACAAGTCTTTCCACAACACCCATTTAGGCTTGTCGACGTCCGCTTCGATCTCCGCGCGAAGTCCGTCGACGACGGCGTTGATTTCAAACGACAATTCGTAAGCCGTTTCCAACGCTTCCTTGCAAGTGATCCCCGCTTCGTAAACGTAATCTTGCAAATTCAACCTGAGTTTCCCTTGCGTCGTCATGTACTCGAACATTGCTCGGGCGCGTTCCGTGAATCGGACTTCGTTCATAATTTGTCCGAAAAAAGTAAACGTCTGACGAAACGCCGCGTCGACCCCGGGATCGTCCGACGACGGGTATTCGACAAACTTGCGCAGAACGACGGGCAAAACGCGACGATCTTTCACCAAGCGGCTTTCGACGTCCTTGGGAAACATAAAGCAATTTTCGCCCGGTTTAATCGTTTCTTTTTCGGGGTTTTCTTCCGGCGGCAGCTTAGCCAAGCGCTCTCTCTCCATTGTCTGCGCGACGTCTTCGCGTTCCCATTCTTCGCGCAGTTCGCGCGAAGTCGGCTCCCACTCGTCATCGTCGTCTTCAATTAAGTCGTCGTCGCCGTCGACCGTTTCTTCTTCGTCTTCCCAGTTCTCCGACGCCTCGGCCTTGTCCTCGATTTCCCAGTCGGCGTCCGTCTCCTCTTCGTCGCCGACGACAAAGAGCCTAACGTTCGGCGACTCCTCTTTCAACGACTCCGAGCTTTCGCCGTCGCTTGGTTCTAAGATATTGTCGTACCAAGCGTTCGACGTTTCGGCTTCTTCTTGTTTCGTCGCGACTTCGGGAAGCGAACCGTTCGTCGCAATTTGACGGGACGCGGCCGCCAACGTTTCGTCCAGCTCGGCGCGAGACAGGCCGGACAATTTCGTTAAACAATGCTGGAAAATCTGTCGATAAAAATCGAGCGATTGCTCTTTGGCTTGCCTACATTCGGCTAATTGACGTTGAAGCTCGGCTAGACGGGCTTCCAGATCGAAAATTTCAGCGTCTTTGACTTGTTGGTAGTCGGCGTAAAACTCGGTGGCGAGAGTTGTCGTAGTCACTTTTGCTCCTTGTTTTTGATTTTTTTTGTAACGAGGACAACGTTGCCGTTGCGACGTATTAAACGAATAGGAACGTTGCGCGCCGCAAGTTTTTTGTTGACGTAAGCGACCGTCGAGCTGACTTTTCGATTGTATTCTTCGGCGGTTCGGTAAACGTCGGCTCCGTCGTTGCAACGCACGGCGAATTGCCGCATATCCAGCATGTGGTTCGGCTCCGTATAAAGCGCTCGGACAGCGCGGTATTCCGCGGGAAGCAGGTCGAACCTTTCGTCGTTGACATAAGCCGCGTGAATGTTGTCGATAAGGCAAAATTCCGAGTTGTAGTCGGGATACCGATCCCACTTTGCCGACCGCAGCGGAATCTCGAACGGCTGCGGATAGTTTTCAAGCCTCGTCGGATCGACGTCGAGCACGATTTCCAATCCTCCGTCTTCCTTAGCGAACTTCTGCAACGTCTTTTGCGTAAAGTAAAGCGTTATTCTTCTTTCGTTCGACGTCATTCTACTTCCGTGATTTCTATTTTGCTTCCCGGTTGGAAAAACGTTTTGACGATTGTTATTTCGTCGACGTCTTCTACAACAAACGTTGTTTCCAATAAATTTATACGAATCGAACAAGTCGGCCAACTTAGCGTCGCGCCGGCGTGCGTCCACTCGATCGATCTTTTATTCTTTTTAAATTCGAACTCTATCCTTTTTCCATCTTTCTCCATCGCCCCTTTAAAATGCTTACGGAAAACAATTAACGTCCCAAAGAAACCTTGGGTTTCCAACCGCGCGTACTGCTCCTTTGTCTTTTGCTCTCGATAAAACCTAAGCCGCGCTTTAATAAAATCTGAAATAAAAACGCTTGCGAGGAACAGCGTCGCGCTTGTCGCGACAAGCGCCAAAAGTTTTGTTAACGCGGGATTCATTTGCGTCGCCTAAGATAGACGCGACGTCGCGGGGTAACGTCGCGACGTCGCCGATTGTTAACGTCCAAACATTTGCGTCATATTGTTTCGGCTGCCGCCGAGCCCGACGCGACAATGCGTTCCAAGCATATTGCGCAGGTGTCCGCCGGAACCAATCCACATCCGCACGGCTTGGCGACCGTTCCCAACGCCCGCGATATTCTCCGCGCTCGCCGACGTCCCGTAGCGATTCGCCCGTTCCCAAGGAGTCCGCTTGCCGCCGACCCGCGAGTAATGTCCGAAGAATCCGTAGCGCGTCATATCGTTCGAGTGATCGCGAGCGGCGGCGCAAAGACGCAAGTCGAGTCGAAGTTCCGCGAGCCCGAATCGACGGCGCAACGCGTTCGTTTCCATTACGGCGTCGTATTCTTCGCAACTCAGGAATTCGCTTCCGACGACGCCGTTGTATACGGAGATTTCGTCGGCTCCCCATTGCGTCGCTCGCTTAGCGTCGGTCAACGCGAGAACTTTCGCCCGCTTCGTTTGTTCGTCGAGCGAGTCGTCGTCGACGATTTCTTTGATTTTCGCAAGGAAGTCCGTCGAACAAAGCGGCGCGTCGACGGAGCAAGTCGGCTGCCGCGGCGCCGAACAAGTCGCGTCGCATCCGCTTTGGCAATAAGAGTAGCCTCGGCGCGCGTCCGCGGACGCGCTCGTATCCGTTTCTTCGACCGGAACGCGCGCCGGGCCTTGCGAGACAATGCGACATTGGCCGCCGTCGCAAACGACGGTCGCTTCGGCGCCCGGCCCCTCGATCGTCGAAGCGCAACTCCCGCCTCCGACCGTCCATCCTCGACAGTATCCTCCGCCGTAATCTTGTCGATAATAATTCGCATAATTTGCGCAACGTCTCCATCGACGGAAAAGTTGCGCGTTAGCGTCTTGCGTAAAGCCGACGACCATAAAAGCGGCGAGCAAACTAAGAACCAACGCTTTTTTAGAACGTTTCATGATATTCCTCCTTTAACGAAGATTATGTCCCAACGCCTCCTTAAAACCAGATTTATTTTAACAAGATTCCTAAATACTCTCGCTTTAATTCGCTCCGCGCGTCTCAAAGTCGATGCAATGACGCCGGCAACAGAAGCGCGAGCGCACGAACGCGGCTCCGTCCGGAGCTTCGATCGGCTCTTTATCGCGGCGGAAAAGTTCGTTGTACCCGTCCGCCGGGAACGAATGAAACGCGGCGCCGTCGGAGCGCGACGCGAGGTTCGCGTTCCGTTCGGCGTTGGCGCAAACGACGATTTTGCAAATGCGATTGCAGTTGCACCAGCCGTGTTCGGTCGGCGTCGCGAAAACGCAACGTTCGACCGTTTCTTGCGTTACGTCGCTCAATCTTCCACCCGCTCAAACGCAAATTCAAGCGTTCCGTAAATCGAGTTCCCGGCCTCCGTCGGGCAGCCGAACCCGACGCCGGTCGGATACATATAGCCGTGTCCGTCCCAACGTCCGACGATTTCCGTTTGATACTTCCCGGCGCCGGTCGTATCGGTCTCGGTCGCCACGTATCGATACTCGATAATCCACGTCGACATATCGACGCTCCAGTTCTCGTCGACGTTAGGATTGTCCGTTTCGAAATCCTCAGACGCTTCAAACGTTCTGTTTACGGTTGAACCGTCGGAAAAATACACGACGTACTCGATACGCATCTCATTGGCGTGAGCGTAAGCAAGCGTCGTATCCCCCTTGCGTTCGAGTTCGCCGACGAACGTCGTTCCGGCAAACGCCGTAACGACCGCCTTCGTCGGATACGCCGCAAGTTGGCAACACGCGCACGGGCCTAAATTACGAATTGGCATCGGTTTCGCCTCCTTCGTCGCCTAAAATTTCCGTTCCGATTTTGTCGTGATCGGCGTGAGTCTCCGGAAGTCCGACGCAGTTCGCGGTCTCCGCGTCGACGGCGACCGGCTCGACGTTAAGCGCCGCCGTTTTGACGTTTGCGTATCCCGTAACGACCGTTTCATACGCGGGCCCGTTCGTGTGCGTTACCGCGTTCGAGGTTTTCGGCGTTCCGAGCCCGGTTAACACGCCTTTCTGATACTTCCTCGCGGAAACGACGCGCACCGTCTCCGTCGTAACGTTCAACGACAGATACCGCGTCGTCTCAACAACGCTTCCGTCGGCGCACTCGACCGCAACGACAACCGCGATCGCGCCGTCGCTCGCTTCGTCCGCAAGCCCCAGCGATATGCCGGTTACAACGGTTTTATTAACAAGCGTTACGTCGCCAAGCACGTCCGCCGTCGGCGGCGAATCATACCCGGCGATCGCGTCCGACTCGGAAAACTCGCCGACGTATGATACGACGTCGACGGTGGAAGGTTCGCCCAACTCCGAAAGAAGCGGCTTCTCGTCGACAACACCCGTAACGACGGACTTTCGGAGCTTCGGATTACGAATCGCGTCGCCGATTTTGAGCGTCGACCAATCCGCGTCTTTTCCGTCTTTGCCGGGTTCGCCTTTCAAGGCTTCCTTTTGTTCATCGGTCAATTCGTCGAACGTTAAGTCCTTGCCGGGTTCTCCTTTATCGCCTTTGTCGCCCTTGGCGCCGGGGATTCCTTGGTCTCCTTTGTCGCCCGGTTCCCCCTTGTCGCCTTTCTCTCCCTTGTCTCCCTTGGAACCAGTAGCCCCCTTCTCACCGGGGTCGCCTTTCTCCCCCTTCTCACCGGGGTCG
>JAFSFF010000028.1 GCA_017435375.1 Thermoguttaceae bacterium | reverse complement strand
CGCCGTCGTCGTTCGCTTCGCGACCGCTTCCGCGCCCGCCGCCCCTAAAACCAAACCGCCCGCCTCCTCCGACGCGCCTTCCGCCTCCTCTTTCCTCGCCGGAAAATCGACGCTCGGCGACGCCGACGACTCGACCTTCCAAATGCGGGCGCGCAACCTCGACCTTTGGTGCGTTCTCGTCGACGACCCCGATAAAAAACGCGTCGCCGCCGTCGAAATCGACCGCGCGACGTTGCGCGGCGGCGTTACGCTCGTCGAAAACGCCTTCGACGGAACGCCGCAAATGCGCGTCGCCGCGAAAGAAGCGGAACTCGTCGCGCCCGGAACCGACGAAGCGCGCGTTCTCCTCGTCGGCGACGCGACGACCGCCGCGACCTTCCAAATGCGCGAACTCGCGCTCAGCGGATACAACGTCGTCGTCGACCGCGCCGCAAACGCTTTCCAAGTCGTCGGGCCCGGCAAATTGGCCGTTCGCCCGCCCGCCAAAACCGCCGCGTCGACGAAAAAGACCCCGCCCGTCGCGCAACTTTTCACCGACGAGCCGGTCGAAATCGAATGGGCCGAGGCGATGTCGTTCGACGGAAACACCCTCGCCTTCCGCGGTTCCGAAAAATACGACGTTCTTATTTCGCAACGAACGCAAACGCTGCGCTGTCGCGAAGCTCGCTTCGCCTTAACGCAACCGATTTCCATTTTCGACCTCGACGCGAAAGCGACCGAAAATCTCGACGTCGCGACGATCGAATTTCTCGGCGACCTCGACCGACCGGTTAAAATCGACGCGACGACGTTCGGCGACGACGCGAAAGAAGCGTCCGACGACGACGCGTTCTATCAGGCGACGCTCCAAAATTTGCGTTACGACCGCGCGACCGAACGTTTTGTCGCCGTCGGAGGAGGAACCCTTCTCGCGACGTTTCGCGATCGCGACGGTTCGACAAAACTAAAACTTCCCGGCGTCGCCGCCGACGCGACGTCGTCCGCCGCGTCCGCGTCCGCCGCGTCCGCTCCGGAAACTTGGACGACCGTTTGCCTTAAATTTCAAAACGAAATTACCGGCGACGTCGCGCGACAAGAAGTCGGCGCGACCGGCGGCGTCCGCGCCGTCGCTTGCCAAGCGCCGCGTCCGCTCTTCGAACTCGACGTCGACGTTCCGACGACGCAACCGAAAGACGCCGTTCGCGTCGCCGGAAAAGAAGCGCGCGTCGTTCTCGTCGACGGCGCGAATCCGACGCCCGATTCCAATTCGCCGAACGCCTCCGCCTCTTCCGCGAACCGCTCGTTCGAAATCGACTTGCGCAACAACGTCGTTTTCCGCCGCGACGACGTTTTCGGACGTTGCGACAGTTTGAAGTACGTCGCGGCGAAAAACCTCGCGCTCCTCTCCGGCGACGGCTCGCACAAAGCCGCGCTTTACCGTCAAGCGTACTCCGGCGCGCCGCGCGAAACGCTCGGCGAATTCGCGCGCGCCCTTTTCCACCTCGACACGAACCGGCTCGAAGTCGAGTCGATCTCCGCGTCCGGCGTCGCCGATTAACCGGTAAAACGCCGAAATCGCCCCTTTCGCCCCGCAACGATTACGTTAAAGACTAAAATGAGCGTTACGCAAACTTTTTACGACGCCTTGGCGCCTCGATACGACAAGCTCTTCCTCGATTGGGAAGCGACGACGCGAGAACAAGCGGCGCTTCTCGACCGTCTTTTTTCGGACGCCGGATTCGACCGCCGAGCGCGGATTCTCGATTGCGCTTGCGGAATCGGAACGCAGATCGTCGGGCTCGCCGCGCTCGGTTACGACGCGACGGGTTCGGACTTCAGCCCCGGCGCGCTCGCGGAAGCCGAGAAACGAGCCGTTCAAAACCGCGTCGACGTTCGCTTCAAACGCGCCGACTTTCGCGCTTTGTCGGACGTTTTCGCCGAACGGTTCGATATTGTCGTCGCGCTGGACAACGCCCTGCCGCATATGCTTTCGGAAAACGACTTAAACGCCGCCGTCGCCAGTATCGTCGACCGAATCGCGCCCGGCGGTCTCTTCGTCGCAAGCATTCGCGATTACGACGCCCTCCTCGCGACCAAGCCGCCGTATTCGCCGCCCTATATTTACCAAACCGAAAAAGGCCGCCGAACGGCGTTCCAACTTTGGAGTTGGAACGGCGACCGTTATCGTCTCGTTCAATATCTTATCGAAGACGAAGACGCGCTGCAAATAAGCAAATTCGAGTGCGAATATCGAGCGCTGCGCCGGGCGGAGCTTTCCGACTTGCTCCGCGCAAACGGTTGCGCCGAACCGCGTTGGCTCTTTCCGGAGGAAACCGGTTTTTACCAACCGATCGTCGTCGCGAGAAAGTCGAAACGCGCCGACGTTTAGCGCGAAAACGCCGAAATTTTCGCGTCGCCGCCCTTTTTCGCCGTTTTTTGATTGCGTCGGAGCGCGCTTTGCGTTACAATCGACGTTAGAAACGCCGACGCGAAATCGTTTCGCGTCCGTTTTTGCCCCGTTGCCCCATTTTAACGCAGGAGACCGCGCCGATGCTCGACCGCCGCCAATTCGTCAAAACTTCGCTCGCCGCTTCGCTTTTGCCCGCCGCGCTCGGTTCGCTCGGAACCGCGACGCCGCGACTTTCCGCAAACGCCGCCGAAACGCCCCGCGCCGAGCGCCGCCGTCCGCTCGTTCTGCACCAAGCCGACCTCTTTCACGAACACGGCGACCCGGACGACCACTTCGACTTGGCGACGATTTACTCCCTCGCGCTGCAAAATCTCGTCGACCTGCGCGGCCTTATCCTCGACTATCCGCCGAGCCGACGCAAGGGCGACCCCGCCGTCGCCGCCGTCGCGCAGATGAACCGCATGTCGCGCCAAGTCGTCCCTTACGCCGTCGGGTCGAAAGCGCAAATCGAACGTCGCGGCGACAAAGCGCCGAACCTTTCGCCGGACGATTCGGTCGCGGTCGACTTCATTATTTCGACGCTCGAACGCGCCGAGGCGCCGGTTCGCATTTCGATCGTCGGCTCCGCGACCGACGTCGCGATCGCGTCGTCGCGCCGCCCGGAACTCTTCCGCGACAAGTGCGCCGGGGTCTACCTGAACGCGGGCGCCGCTCGCGAAAATCCGGATATGCCCGGCAAACTCGAATTCAACGTCGAACTGAATCCGCGCGCTTACGCGACGATGTTCGACCTGACCTGCCCGCTTTATTGGTATCCCTGTTGGACGATCGTCGAGACGCGCCAAACCGGCGAAAACGGAACGTTTTACTGGCTCCCGCACGACAAGGCGTTCGACGGAATCTCCGACGGCCTCGCCGGCTTTTTCGCGTATATGTTCGAGAAAACGCAGAGTTCGCTTTGGCTCAAAGCGATCGAAAAGCGCCCGTCCGACGAGGTTTGGACGAAAATTTTGAGTTCGCGACGCGGAATGTGGTCGACCGCGAGCCTCCTCGCGCTCGCCGACAAAACGATTCTCCGCGACGGCGCCGTCGTCGACCGAACGCCGGAAGTCGACGCGAGTCCCGAAGCGCTCTACCGAATGGAAAATATTCGCGTCTCCTGCGCCGACGACGGTCGAACGACTTGGGAATTTTGCGACGAACCGACCGGGCGGCAAATGTTCCGCGTCCTCGACGTTCCAGCGTACCCGGACGCGCTCGCCAAGGCGGTCAACTCGCTCTTCCGCGCTTTCAAGTAACGGCGAACGTCGCAAACACCGCCGTTAAGAGCTTTCGCAAAACGTTTTAACGGCCCCGACGAAAAAACGCCGAGCGGTTCGAATCGCTCGGCGTTTTCGTTTCAACGTCGAAATAAAGGACGAGATTTCAAGCGTTCGCCGCTCGCGTCGCGACGGTTAGTTCGGCGTGTCGAGATAAGGGTCTTGCCCCATTCCGCGTTGCATCTTTTTCCGCTCTTTCTCGTAATAGAGCATCGTTTTGCGCCCGCGATAGCTCTTTTTCTCGACCTTTTTCTGCGCCTTGTAGAAGCGTTTGCGATCTTGCGGGAACTCGGCGTCCGGCGCCCTTTCTCCCTTTTCTTTCAGTTTGCGCGCTTTTTTCGGGCCGCGCGCTTTCTCGATAATTTCGTCTTCGAGCGAGAGATACTGCCGATACGAACCGGGGTCGCCCTGCCGTCCGCAACGCCCGATCAACTGCCGGTCGATGCGCGCCGACTCGTGCAGCTCGGTGCAAATGACGTGCAAACCGCCGATTTCCAAAATTTCCGGCGGGAGCTTGATGTCCGTCCCGCGCCCGGCCATATTCGTCGAAACGGTGATTTTCCCCCAATGTCCGGCGCCGGCGACGATTTCCGCCTCCTCCGCGATGCGGTTCGCGTTCAAGACGCAGTGTTCCATCTTCCGTTCGTTCAAGAGGTTCGACAAAATTTCCGACTTGTCGATCGTCCGCGTCCCGATCAAGACCGGGCGGCCCTGCGCGTGATATTCGGCGATCTCCTCGACGACGGCGGCCCACTTCGCTCGTTCGGTCGCGAAGACGCGGGTCGGAAGTTGCACGCGGCGCGGCGGGCGGTTCGTCGGCACCGGCACGACGCGGCACTTGTAAATCCGCGCCAACTCGGCGCTCGACGCGGCGGCCGTCCCGGTCATTCCGGCCAAATGCTCGAAACGGAGGAAAAAGTCCTGCACCGTAACGCGCGCCGCCTGCCCGGTCGCGACGGTGATTTCGACGCCCTCTTTCGCCTCGACCGCTTGGTGAACGCCTTCG
>JAFSFF010000246.1 GCA_017435375.1 Thermoguttaceae bacterium | reverse complement strand
GGTTCCTTCGATGAGTTGATTCAACGAAATCTCGGCGTCGGCGCCGTAATACGCGAGGAGGTCTTCTTCGAGAACGACGTCTTCGATGTTTTTGTCCAAACCGCGAATCAGAGTACGATTAACCACTACAAAATTCCTAAATTTGTGGAGTCATTTACCGGATAAAACGAAACGGTCGCGCCAAAAAGGACGCGGGAAGCCGCCGCGCGACGGGAAACCGTCCTTAATATAGCGCAAGCGATTTCGCTTCATCCCCAATAAAAAACAGGGTTGCAACTTTAGCGGCGCGCTTAACGTCGCGAACGCCGCGGAAACTTTTTCCTTCGTATTTTATCGTCGAAACATAACTTCGGCGCCCGACGACGAGCGCTTCCGACGCGCCTAAAATTAACCGTTTTAACGATTAAAAAGAGCGGGAAGCGCGGCGTCTCGGCGCGTCTTCGCTCAAAATTTCAAAAATAGTTGAAAAATCTCGTCGAAGAAGCCGAATGATAAACCGACGCAACGCTATTTTAACAAACGGTTTCAATAGCGCAAGCGGAGGCGGCGACTTTTTTTTCAAAACTTTTAAGAAATTCGAAAAAAAACGTTTTTTTTTTTAGTTTCTCCGTCGCTCGATCAACGCATCTTTCCCATTTTATCAAAACACGCGCTCGCGCCGATTTCACCAGTTTCGCCATTACCCCTATTTTAACATTACGAAATTTCGATGGCTCGCCGTTCGTCTCAACGTCGTTTCGCCGTGTCGCTCGACGACGCGGAACTTACCTTCAACGCGGCTCATTTCGTCGCTTTTCCTTTAGCGGTTCCCGGGCCCGACGCCGACGCGTTCGCTTTCGACGCGACGGCGCAAAACGTCGTTCGTATTAATAACGACGCCGTTCTCGCGACGGCGGCGCTCCGTTCCGCTTCCGAACCGGCTTGGTTCGGCGAACCGATTCACGGGCACGATTTTCGCGTTTCGGTTCGCGTCGAGGGGCCTCGCGACGCGTCCGGGTGCGTTCTCGATTTCGTCGCGGCGCGGCGGGCGCTCCTTGAAATCGCGGCGGCTTGGAACCACCGAGTCGTTTTGGCGACGCGCGCTCCGGAAACGGAATATCGCGAAATTCCGCCGACGCCGGACAATCCGGTCGGCGAAGTCGTCGTTCTTTGGCGCGGCGCTCCGGAGCCTCGGCGCTGGGTCGTTCCGCTCGACTCGGTCGCTTGGCTCGACGCGCTCAACGCCTCGACGGAGGAACTGGCCTCCGTTTTGCTCGACCGTTGGCTCGAACAACTCGTCGAACTCGGCGCGCTTCAGTTCCCGACGTCCGAATATCGTTTCTCGTTGCGTCTCGAAGAATCGCCCGGAGCGTTCGCGGAAGTCGCTCTCGGCTAGCGATTTATTAGACGAAGCTAACTAAATTTCCGAAAATTTAGCGAAAAAGAGGCTTTTCCGCGTTAAAAGCCCCTTGCGCCGACGCAAAAATCGAACATAATAAGTCGCGTCTTGCAAAAACGACGTAAAAACGTCGATTTTTATTAGACAAAACTAACTCCAAAATTTACCGTCGACGGTTTTTCCGTCGCGTTCCCTAACTTTTGACGACGCTCCTAGCGCCGTCCCAACCGCAAGGAGTCCGCTATGTTCGATTCCGTCGCCGTCGTCGGAGCCACCGGAGCCGTCGGAACGCTCGCTGTTCGCATGCTTCAAGAACGCAAGTTCCCGTACAAGAAGATGAAGTTCTTGGCGTCGCAACGCAGCGTCGGCAAAGAGATTATGTTCAACGGCGAACCGATCAAGGTCGAGTTGCTTTGCCCGGAAGCGTTCGACGACGTCGATCTCGTCATCGCCAGCACGCCGGACGACGTCGCTCGCGACTTCATTCCGGAAGCTCGCAAACGCGCTAAGATCGTCGTCGACGAAAGCGGTTACTGGCGTATGTATCCGGACGTTCCGCTTATCATTCCGGAAGTCAACGCCGAAGAGATTCGCAAGCACAAGGGTCTCGTTTCGAGCCCGAACTGCTCGACGACGCAACTGGTCGTCGCGTTGAAACCGCTGCACGATTACGCTCGCGTCCGCCGCGTTATCGTCAGCACCTACCAAGCGACGAGCGGCGCCGGCCTCCCGGGGAACCGCGACCTCGTTTCGACGTCGAAGGCTTGGCTCGAAGGCGAAACGTACCGCGAGTGCGAAACGGAAGCGTTCCCGTATCCGATCGGCTTCAACTGCATTCCGCAAATCGGCGGAGAAAAAGAACGCGGTTACACGTCGGAAGAATTGAAACTTCTGCACGAAACGCGCAAAATTTTGGGCGACTCCGCGATTCAAGTCTGCCCGACCGCCGTCCGCGTTCCGGTCGCGAACTGCCACTCGGAAAGCGTCGTCGTCGAGACCGAACGCAAAATTTCGGTCGAAAAGGCCCGCGAACTCTTCGCCGCCGCGCCGGGCGTCGTCTTGATGGACGATCTCTCGAAGAAAGAGTACCCGACGCCGTATCATTGCCACGACACGGACGACGTTTACGTCGGTCGCATTCGCGAAGATATGACGACCGCCAACTCGCTCGCGTTCTGGTGCGTCAGCGACAACCTTCGCAAGGGCGCCGCGACGAACGCCGTTCAAATCGCCGAATGGATTCAAAAGAATCTCTAATCGACCGACGATAACTCCCGGAGGTTCCGAGACTTAACGCCGACGCGACCGCCGTCGAACGCAACCGCGTTTTCTCCCCAAGGAAACGCGGTCGCGTCGTTTCTTGCCGACGCGACGCCGCCCAATCTCGTCCAACGACGTTAAAATAGCGAAACCGCGTAAAAAACGCCGACGCGCTGGAAAAAGCGGGCGTTCCGAAAAATCGCCGTATACAAAGGGCGGAAAATTTCGTATAATCGCGGGGCCGTCGTCGCGTCGCGCGCCGACCGAACCGTTTTCATCGTCGCGTTTTCCTTTTCCGTCGTTATGCCCCGCTTTTCCTTTCAACCGCTCGGCGACAGCTGGACGCTCGTCGCCGTTTTGCTCGCCGCGCTCGTCGTCGGACTCGTCGTTTTCCGTCCGAACGACGCGACGCTTTCGCGCTTTCGTCGCCGCGTCGCGCTTGGGCTCCGTTTGGCGCTCGTCGCGATTTTCGCCGTTCTTTTCGCGCGACCGTCCGTCGTAAGCGTCAAGAAAGAAGAACTTCCGGCGTCGTTCGTTTTCCTTTGCGACCTTTCGGAGAGTATGTCGATTCGCGACGAAGCCGACGGTGCGAGCCGATTTGAAACGATGAAAGCCGGGTTCGCGTCCGTTCAAGACCGACTCCGCGACCTTTCGGAGCGGTTCGACGTTCGCGTTTTCGGCTTTGGCGACGCGACCGAAGAACTCGAACTCGTCGACGGCGCCGTCCGCTTTCCCGACGCGCCGACCGGTTCCGAAACGCCGCTCGGCGACGCGCTCGCCGAAACGCTCCGAACGACCGCCGGGAACCGAACGCTCGGCGTCGCCGTTATTTCGGACGGAACGCAACGAACGAAAGACGCCGAATCGCCGTCGCCGCAAGACGTCGCGCTCCGTTGGCGGGACGCGGAACGCCCGATTTTCGCCGTTCCGCTCGGCTCCGCGGAGGGTTCCCCGACGACTCGCGACGTCGCCGTCCTCGACCTGCGCTCGAACGACCGCGTTTTTCTCGGGAACGAGCTGACCGTCTCCGGCCAAGTTCGCGTTCTCGGGCTCGCCGGGCGAAAAATCCCGCTCGCGCTTTCGCTCGAAACGTCGCCGGGCAAGCTGGAAGTCGTCGATTCGACGGAACTTGCGCCGACCTCGAACGACGCGACGCTCTCCTATCGCTTCGTTTGCGCCCCGAAAACCGCCGGGCAATGGAAGCTGCGCGTCGCCGCGACGCCGCAAGAGGGCGAACTCGCCGACTCGAACAACGAACTCGGCGCGTTCGTCGCCGCGATCGACGGCGGACTCGACGTCTTATACATCGAAGGGACAAGGCGTTACGAGCAAAACTTCCTCCGCGCCGCGCTCGACGAAGCGTCCGACGTCCGCGTTCAGTATTGGCGTCCGTCGACCGCTTCGTTGGTCGCTCGCCTTCCCGACGCGACCGAAGCTCAGCGGGTCGCCGCTTTGACGCGTTCGCGCAAGTCGTTGGTCGAAACGTTCTTTAAACCGGGCCAATACGCGGCTTACGTCTTGGGCGACGTCGACGCGGCGGCGTTTCAGCCGAACGAATTGAAGGCGCTCGCCGAACTCGTCGAGAGCGGAACCGGGCTCGTCGTTCTCGCGGG
>JAFSFF010000245.1 GCA_017435375.1 Thermoguttaceae bacterium | reverse complement strand
TTTTACGGCGCTTGAAACCGGTTCGGCTCCGATTGTTTTCGCGCCGCGCCGTTCGGCGACGGTCGCCGGGAACGGTTCGCGCGACGACTTTTTGATCGACGTTTCGAACGCGCAAACGTCCGGAACGCTCGCGCTAACGCTAACCGGTCAAACCGTTTGCGGCGACGCGCCGACGTGCGCCGTCGCGTTGACCGGAAGCGCGAGAGTCGACGAACGCGGCTTGACGTCGCAAACATTAACGCTGAACGCCGACGCGGAGTTAAATGTCGACGGCGGCTTTGTTTGCGTCGGCGAGTTGGACGCTGCAGACGGGGCGAGCGTCGCGTTTTTGAGCGAGCGCGGCGACGCCGTTTTGACGGCGACGGAGAGCGCGACCGTCGGCGCCGCGTCGTTTTCCGGAGTCGGCTATTTCGCGACGCCGCCCGAAACGGACTTGACCGCCGCGACGTTCGCGGAAACGATTCGCCGCGTCGACTATTCCGCCGGAGTCGAAACGTTCGCCGCGACCGCGACCGGCCCGACGACGGCAAGACTCGAATGGAGCGCAACCGACGCGACGGCGCGGGTTTGCGTCGAGCGCGAAAACGCGGCCGCGCCGAACGGTTGGGAGACGCTGGCGTTAACGCCGACGGAAGACGCGTCGCCGCTTTCCGTCGCGCTAAGCGGAAGAGAACGCTTCCGAATCTTCGACGGCCAAACGTTTTACGTCGATGCGGCTTGGTCGTCTATGTTCGGCCAACAATTTGTCGTTTTATCGAGTTATTTTCGAGTTGCGAACGAAAAACGGACTTGGGAGGCTAAAACTAAGGTGATTTCGAACACATTAAACGTTAAAGCCGGGCAGAGCGTAACGATTTTAGCGAGAATTTCCGACGCGTTCGACGCCGAAGCGCTTCTATTGAACGATGGAACGAATATTATTTCCGTTTCCTATTCGGCGCTGAAGAAAACCGGTTCGTTATCGTCTAATGAAACGCCGATTGACGGACACGTCAACGTCGCCGTTCCAACAACGTGTGTTTTGGAAGCGCCGCTTACTTCGGACGCTTGGGGGGAAAAGTACAATTTTATTTTAACCCCGAACATTCGCGAAAAACCGATCTTCCCAACGACGGGGAATTACTCGATAAAAATCGAAATCGTTCTCGCAGACGGGAATCCAATAACGTTTTACGTTGAAATCGAAGTTTCATAGTTGGCAACCGTTTTCGCAACCGCGTAATATTTACACTCTGTATTCTTCGGGACGAAATAACGCCCTTCAGGCGTGTTTTTGAGGTCTTCCTAGCGTTGGTTAGGGAGGCCTTTTTTGTTGGTTAAGTCTTGCGGGGGCGCGTCTTGACGCTTCCTTTTAGAATCTTTCGACGCTAGATGCGGGGCGTTCGGAGGTTTGCTTCTTAATTAAGCGGTTCGAGTTTTTTAAGCGGCGTGGACGACGGCGAACAAGACGACGTCGCGGGCGTTTTCCTCGTTCGCGCTGAAAATCGAGACGCGGGGGCTTGCGAACGCTCCGGGGCGACGTATAATATTAACGAGATAAACGAGGCGAACGAACGCGTTTCGTCGGAAATGAAAAAGCGTCGGCGGTCGCGTCGACGGCGTAATTTAGGCAAGCGAGGTAAAACGGTGTTTCCGGGGTTAACGATTATCGGCGAGTCGATCAACGACTCCGTTCCGTCGACGAACGCAATGTTCGAAGCGGCGGACTTCGACGGTATTAAGGAATTGGCGCGCTTCCAAGCGGAAAACGGCGCCGCGTATATCGACGCCAACGTCGGGACGCGCTCGCCGGAGTTTATGTCGAGCGTCGTGAAGGCGATCTGCGAAGCGACCGACAAGCCGATTTCGGTCGACTCGCCGGACTTTGCGCTCGCCGAAGCGGGACTTCGCGCTTGCGACCCGAGTCGCGGAAAACCGATTTTGAACTCGATTTCGCCGCTGCGAACGGAAATGTTCGATTTGTACGAAATCGCGCCCTTCCGCCCGATTTTGCTCCTGACGGAATACGTCGACGCCGACGGGAACGGCGCGCCGTCGCGAACCGCCGAAGAGACGTACTCCGCCGCCGAACTCCTCTTCGCCGAAGCGAAAAAACGCGGGATTCCGAACGACGACATTATCTTCGATCCCGGCGTCGCGCCGATCGGGAGCGACTTCGAAGGAAATCTCGCGCGCCTTCTCGATTCGCTGAAAATGATCAAAGCGAACCCGGGAATGGCCGGCGTTCACGCGTCGGTCGGGCTGAGCAATTTCACCGTGATGCTTCCGCCGAAGCGCAAATGCGACGGGACGCCGGTGAAGAGTCCGCTCGAAAGCGCGCTCTTGACGCTGGCGTTTCCGCTCGGGCTCGATTACGTCGTCGGTTCGGTGAAGCGCAAGTACGAACCGCTTTCGGACGACGCGCCGGCGATGGAATGCGTCCGCGAATGCCTCGAACTCGGCGGGTTCGAATCGATTTCGCGAGTGCGCAAGTTTTACCGCTGACGGCGATTGGGCCGATTTTAACGGTTCGAACGGCGACGGCGGACGCGCTTTACTTGAGCGTCGAGCGGCGTAAAGTTTGACGGTCGAAACGGTTTTAGCGGTTGTAAACGACGGCGAGTTTAGCGGTTGCGGAGCCTTTGACGGCGGAGCGGAGCGGTTTCGGCGAAAGTCGGGAGAAATCGCGTCGGGGGGCTTGTCAAAATTGCGCGCCGCGTCATAATAAAGGGGTTAAGATTTAACGTCTTTTTTCGCGTCCCGCTTTTCTTGCGCTTTCCGGCGAGTCGTTCGGGAAAATTTGAGCGCGAGAAGCGGCGGAAAACGCGAAAAGTCGACGGTTTGCGATAAAGGGAAAACGAGCGAAATTTTCCCGAACGAAACGCGCCGTCGAACGGAACGAAATTGCGGAGAAGAATAATGAACGATGTGTTGAAAGTGGCGACCCTCGGCGGCGACGGAACCGGGCCGGAAGTGGTCGGCGAAGCGGTCAAAGTCCTGAAAGAAGTCGCGAAACTTGAAAATATCAAGCTCGAACTGACCGATTTCGACATTTGCGGCGAACGCTACCTGAAAAACGGCGGGATTATCATCACCGACGACGAAGTCGAACAACTGCGCCAATTTAGCTCGATTCTTTTGGGCGCGGTCGGGCACGTCGACGTGAAGCCGGGCATTCTTGAAAAGGGCCTTTTGCTCCGTTTGCGTTTCGAATTCGATCAATACATCAACCTTCGCCCGGTGAAGTTGCTTCCCGGCGTCGCGACTCCGCTTCGCAACAAGGGCCCGGAAGACCTCGACTTTGTCGTCGTCCGCGAAAATACGGAAGATATGTACGCCGGGATCGGCGGTTTCCTGAAGAAGGGAACGCCGGACGAAGTTGCGACGCAAACGGCGATTTACACGCGCAAAGGTTGCGAACGTTGCGTCCGCTGGGCGTTTGAATACGCTCGCCGCCGCAACAATCCGAAGGGTAAGAAAGTTACGCTCGTCGCGAAAACGAACGTTCTGACCTTCGGACACGACCTCTGGATGCGGACGTTCGAGGAAGTCGGCGCCGAATATCCGGACGTTCAAAAAGAATACCATCACGTCGACGCGTGCTGCATTTATATGGTCGACTGCCCGGAAAATTACGACGTTATCGTTACGACGAATATGTTCGGCGACATCATCACCGACTTGGCGGGGATTCTGCAAGGCGGGCTCGGCGTCGCGGCGGGCGCGAACCTCTGCCCGGACGCCGGCGGAACGAGTATGTTCGAGCCGATCGGCGGCACCGCGCCGAAGTTCACCGGTTTGAACCAAATCAACCCGATCGCGTCGATCAGCTCGGCCGCGATGTTGCTTGAACACGAAGGTTACCAAACCGCCGCCGACCGTATTATGAAGTCGGTTCAACTCGTTACCGGCACGAAGATGAAGAGCCAAGCCGCCGGTCAAATGGGTTACTCGACGACCGAAATCGGCGACCTCGTTTGCGAAAACCTCTAATTTTCGCCCGATAAAATTAGACGCGAGGAAAAGCGGCGTTCGACTGGGCGGCGTTTTTCCTCGTTTTTTCTTGTTTTCTTGCGAGTCGTTGGTAAAAACGACTTTTTTCGACGTTTTTTTCTTTTTTCGTCGTTTAGAGGCTAGAAATCGTCTTTCTTGATGATACGAAACTTGTAATCGCAGTTTTTAGCGCGTAATTTTTGCGTTTTGTATTGAAAGGAAGTGAAATGACGATTCAAGTTAAAGACATTTTTTTACCGCGACCGCCAATTTGCAATTTTGGCCGAAGCTAATTCTCGTTTCTTAACGAGTCCGACCGGTTTTTTTCATCCCGAAGATTTTGGTTTGAAAACTTGGGGCTGTTCGACGGCGTGTCGGCGCGGTTTTGTCGCTCGGTTTATGTTCGACGACGCGAAACGTTGATTTTAAAAGACTTGTGCGCGGCGCCGCTTGGCGAAAATCCGCCGCTATTGAACGAGGTTCGTCCGAGCGAACTTAGTCGCGAGAAACGGTCGGACTTTTGCGGTTGTCGATTTTTGTATCGAGACGTTGCGTTGCGTTACGATTATACGGCTCGATTTTAATCGGCGCCGAGTCGAGAAGTTGGACGGACGGTTGCGTTGAAGACGTAACGGCGTATCGAATCGTTTTCGAGCTTGATTTCGAAAACGGCCTGTTGAGGCGAGCGGTCGACCGTTCCGAAAACGCGGCGCAATCGGAAAAGGCGCGGAGAAGCGACGAGTTTCGCAAGCGTTGCGAAAATGGAGAATTGGGCGCCGCCGTTCGCGAAGTTTTCGCGGAAACGTTCGACGCCGCTTTCGTTGTTAAATGGTTTAAATAACGGGATTTAACGCGAGCCGCTTAAAACGCGGAATACGCGCCGAACGCCGAATTAGCGAACGTTCCAAGCGTCGAGCCGCCAAGTCTCGCCGTTCCAAACGAAGACGCCGAACGCGCCGGTCGCAAGTTTGAGCTTTTCCGGAATCGGCGCGCCCGGCGGCAAAATCGCCGTCGCAAACCTTGCGATTCCGTTGCTTGTCGTCGCGACGACCGTTTCGCCCAAACGACGTCCGACGATTCGCGACGCGAACTCGCGCCAATCGTCGCCGAGTCGCGCGACGCGCTCTCGCAAGAAAAACCAACCGAGCGGAAGACGCTTTTCCGCGTCCCAACGTTTGAGCGCCGCAAGTCCCGCCGCTTCAATCGCTTCCGGCGAAAGATCGACGACATCGAGCGGTTCGCCGGCGCGAGTCGGCGTCGGCGGCGTTTCGCAAACGGCCAACTCGACGGCGCCCAAACGTCGCGCGACTTCTTCTTCCGGTTGACCGTCGTCGACGCCGTAATCGAGTTCCGTTAAAAAATCTTCGACGATCGGTTCCGCGTTAACTCCTTGCGCCGACGCGATTTCCGAGGTCGTTTCAAGCGTGCGACGCAGCGGCGCCGAGTAAAACGCCGTCGGGCGTAAACCGAGTTCCGTCAACTTTTCGCCGAGCCGTCGACCTTGCGCGCGCCCTTCCGAGGTCAACGGCAAGTCGGTTCGAGCGCCGACGCGTAAAATAACGTCGCCTTTTTCAAACGTGTTGCCGTGTCGGGCGACGATAAGCGTCGTTTCGGAAGATCGCGTTTCCTGCGTCATTGCGTTAAGTCTTTCAATAGTCAATGGTTAAGCGTTGGTTTAAAGCGCGCGAAACGCTCTTTCCGTCGCAAACGCCGTAAAGAGCGAGGCAAACGAACGGCAAAAGCGCGACGTCGCCTAAACGGCGCGTTCGCAAAGGATAAGGCGGAGCTTATCGGTCTAAAAGTTCGCCACGGCTTCGCAAAACCGCCGCGACCCGCTCGAGGTCTTCCGGCGTGTCGACGCCCGACGTAACCCCTTCGAAACCGGGAGGATACGCGCCCTCGATCATTTGGATTTTGTAGCCGTTTTCAAGGAAACGGAGCTGTTCGAGCTGTTCCAGTTTCTCGTATTCGCCTTTTTTCGAGTTCGCAAAGAAGCGGAGCGCGTCGAAACGGTAGGCGTAAATTCCGATATTGCGCAGGATAGGACTGAGCGGCGACG
>JAFSFF010000244.1 GCA_017435375.1 Thermoguttaceae bacterium | reverse complement strand
CTGACAAACGGGTACGGCGCGCCTTGGGACTTGGCCGCCGCCAACCGCGACCATTGGTACGGGCAAAAAATCTCGGCGCTCCTTTGCCCGTCCGACGGGAACAACGGCGAAATGACCGCCGCGACCGGCTCGTCCTGCACCAACGTTTATATGTGCGCCGGCGACGGAATGTGGACGTTCGCCCGCCGCGCCGACCAAGAGTGGACGAACCGCTCGAACATCGGCCCGCGAGCGTTTTGGCAACGCGAAGTTTGGAAGAAAATGAGCGCGATCACCGACGGAACCTCGAACACGATCTGCTTGAGCGAATGCGTCGTCCCGGCGACCCGCGAAACGAACGTCGTCCGCCAAGGCGCGGTCGCGAGCTATCAACCGCACGACGGCGAGGGCCGCCCGCAACTTTGCCTCGACAACGCGTTGGCCGCCGACCGTATGACCGTCAAAAATCCTTGCACGGGTCTTTGGCGCGGTCGCATTTGGTCGAACGGACGCGCCGCGGAGGCTTGGTTCACCTGCACGCTTCCGCCGAACTCCGTTTCCTGCGTCGCGGGTTCCTTCAACTCGCACGAATGGGGGAGTTTCGCGCCGACGAGCTATCACACGGGCGGCGTCAACGCGCTTCGCGTCGACGGTTCGGTGATGTTCGTCTCCGACACGATCGACTGCGGAACCCTTTCCGCGGCGCAAGTTACGTCCGGCAAGAGCCCGTACGGCGTTTGGGGCGCGCTCGGCTCGATCAACGGCGGCGAAACGACGACGGCGCCGTAATCGCCCATTTCTTCCCAACCGCTAAAACCGATAAAACGCGGCGATTTTGCCTCGTCGCGTTTTCTTTTTCCACTTTCCCAACGTTCCAAAACCGAAAGGTCGACAAAATGCGCAAACGCACCTCCGCTTCCTCCGTTTTCCCGCCTTTCCTATTCTCCCTCGCCGCGCTCCTTTGCTGCGCCGCCGTCGTCGGTTGCGGGCGCCCGAAACCGGACGGAATGCCGAAACTCTTCCCCTGCAGCGTGAAAGTGATTCAAGACGGCGCCCCGTTGGCCGACGCGACCGTTACTTTTCACGGCCCGGACGGCTTCAAATGGGCGGTCTCCGGAACGACCGACGCAAGCGGCGTCGCGAAAATGCACACGCACGGCACGTATCCCGGCGCTCCGGAAGGGGAATTTAAAGTAACGATTACCAAACACGTCGTCGAACCGGCGCAGGTCGACCCGAACGCGTCGGCAAGCGTAACCGTTAGCGGCGGCTCCGCTTACGACCTCGTCGACGCGCAGTTCAAGTCGAAAGACTCGACGCCGCTGACGATTACCGTTTCCGGCAAAACGTCCGAAGAGTTCGACGTCGGCGCCGCCGTTCGCGACGCGGTGCAAGCGCTTTAATCGTTAAATTCGCTTCAATTTAACGTCAAAACGCCGCTCGACGCGAAATCGAGCGGCGTTTTTTGCGCGAAAACCGAAAATACCCCGCTAACGGCGCGACGTTAAAATCGCCGCGACCGTCAATCCTTGACGTTTTCGACGAGCCAAATCAATCCGTTTTTCAAAAAACGACGAAACGCCGGATTTTCGTAAGCCTTTTTATCGTGTCCGAGCGCAAACGTCAAAACTTCCGCGTCGCCGAGCGTCCAAGTCCAAGCGACTTGCGGCGTCATTCGCGGCGCGTCGGTCGTCAATAGAACCTTAACGTCGGGCGAAACCCACATATTTTCGTAACTTTCGTCGATAATCGTAAACGCTTCCAGCGGAAACGGCGGTTCGCCGTCGATTCGAGCCGGTTTCACGTCGATTTCTCGGTCGTGTTCGTAGGCGCCGAGCGGGCGTCGCTTCCCTTCGATCTCGCAATTTTGTTCGAAGACGTAAGTTCCGCCGGCAATTTTCCAGAAATCGGGGCGTTCCGGGTGCGCGGAAAGTCGGTGATGCAGGAAAAAGACGCCGATTTTACCGCTTTTAAGGAGCGTTTCGTAGCGCGCGAACTCTTCGTCGCTCATCGGCGTTTGGCACATGTCGTAAAAAAGGAGCGCGTCGAACCGTTTTTCGAGCCCCGGCGCGAGCAGCGCTCGGTCTTGCGGGAGCGTCGCTCGCGAAAACTCGAATTCGTCGCCGAGCGCCGCCAACATTTCGGCGAATTCCGGCTCGTCGTAAGGGTGTCCGCCGTCGAAAACGAGAACGCGAATCTTCGCCGCTTCCGACTTTTCCGCTTTCGCCGAATTTTCCGCCGCCGACGCCGCCGTGTTTATCGCCGTCGCGCAGCAAATCGAGCCCAAGACGAGAAGCGCCGCGCCCCGAAGCCAACCAATTTTTCTTTTCATCGTCGTTTCTCCTTTGTTTTGCCCGAGCGAGCGGAGCCGGTTTTAACGATTAACCAACTTAGTCAAACCTCCGTCGGCTTTTTTGCCGCGTCGCCAAGCGTTTTGCCCTTCATCTTAACGCAACGGCGTCGGCAAGTCAAGCGTCGCGTCGACGGTCGCCCCCAAATGGCGCCAAAAAGAAAAAACGAACTAAAATCTCAAATAAAGCGCGCAATCAAGAAACAAAAAAACGCCGACTCGAAAATCGGCGTTTTTTGTCTCTTCGAAAGCTCGAACGTTCGCGATTCCTTAATTTCCGCCTCTTCAACGCTTCTCAACGCTCAAAAAAAGCGTCCGAAAACGCCGTCGCGGCGAAAAAACCGGCGAACGTCGGCCAAGGAATCGAAATTATTCGAGACCCCAAGCGCGAATGAGGTCTTCGGCGCCCGGCGTCATGCGGCGCAGTTTCGCGGCGTAAACCGCTTTGCCGGCGGCGTCGAGGGTCGGCAACTTCGCCTTCATTTTCGTCAGTTGTTCGCGACGCTTACGACGGCACTTCAATTCCTTTTTTCTTTCGGAAATAGACACGATAATCTCCCATCGATGTGATTTTAGGCGTTCAACACGTCGAGCGCGCCGAAAAACGTCTTCAACGACGCGGCCCCGACAGAACAGGCGTCCGAAACGCTTTCCGCCCGCCCTTATCGCCGACATTCCACGCGCCCGCAAAGGGCGCGACAAACGACGAACGAGACGCTAAAACGCTCGGACATAAAAAATTTTACTAACGTATTTTAACACGCCCTCGCCGCTCGTCAAGGCGCGACGCCGAACGTTTTCGCGTTTTCTAACGATTTTGCGCCAAAAAAACTCGAAAAACGTCGTTTTCTTCCCGTCGCGACGTCGATTTTCTCAAGCCGACGCGCTTTGGGCAGCCCGTCGACGTGAAAACCGCCGCCGTTTCCGACGTTCTGCGTCGATTATACCAGACAAACGAGTTTTAACGATTTTAGCGTCGACGGCGATAAAAATTTTTTTCCCAAGCCGACGACGAATCGCGGCTTCAAGAAAACGCGCTCCCGCCAAAACAAAACGCCGCTTAAGACCGACGAAACAACGTTCGCCCGCCTTAAACGGCGCCTCAATAGGCAAGCTCGGCAAACTAGCGAAGCGCGTTCGCCGTTTCTTTTTAAAGGACGCGGGCCCCTTGCGCCGGACGAGTCGCGAAGATCGTCGCGTCTTTCCCAACCGCTTTTTTGTATTCCGTCTTAATAATTTCGGTAATTTCGGCAACCTTTTCCGTTTTAACAAGCGAAACGGTGCAACCGCCGAAACCGCCGCCGGTGATGCGCGAACCGATAACGCCCCCTTCCGAACCGATTTTGCGGGCGATTTCAACGAGAACGTCGATTTCCGGACAAGAAACTTCGTAATCGTCGCGGAGCGAGTCGTGACTGGCGTACATTTGCGCGCCGACGGTCGCCCAATCGCCGGCGACGAGCGCGTCGGCCATTTTCAGCGTGCGGACGTCTTCGCCGACGGCGTGTCGAGCGCGGCGGTAGAGGCGGTCGCCGTATTCTTCGTCGATCAACTTATCTTTCGACGCTTCAAGGGTTTCCAACGTAACGTCGCGAAGGAGTTCGAAGCCGAGACGGCGCGCGGCTTCCTCGCAGTCGGCGCGGCGTTCCGGGTATTCGCTCCCGGTCAGGGCGTGTTTGACGTTCGAGTTGGTAATCAAGACGGAAACGCTCGGGTCGGAAATCGGAATCATTTTCGGCTCGCAACTGCGGCAATCGAGGAGCATCGCGCAATCCTTTTCGCCGAGCGCGGAGATGAATTGGTCCATAATCCCGCACTTCATCTTCGCGAAGACGTGTTCCGCCTTTTGGCAAAGGAGCGGTTTTTCGACGGCGCCGAATTTAACGCCGCTCAACTCTTCCATCAACGTCGCGACGGCGACTTCCAACGACGCGGAACTCGAAAGTCCGCCGCCAAGCGGAACGTTCGTCGTAATAACGGCGTTGAAACCGGAAACTTTCGCGCCCTTTTCGAGCGAACAGGCGATCGCGCCTTGAACGTAGGACGTCCACTCGACTTTTTCGGCGGGCAAAATTTCGCCGGAAATCGCGAAATCGGCGGTTTCGTCGGTCGCTTTCGCGTAAATCGTCGCTTTTTCGGCGCCGTCGTTCGGCCCGGCGGCGATAATTGTCCAACGTTCGATCGCCATCGGGAAAACGAAGCCGCCGTTGTAGTCGGTGTGTTCGCCGATCAGGTTAACGCGACCGGGCGCCGCGACGAGCGTTTGCGGCTCCGCGCCGAATTTTTCGCGAAAAAGGGTCTTCGTTTCGTTCAACAGCTCTTCAAAAAGTCGGTCGGACATCGGCCTCGTCCTTTACGTTCGGAAAATAAAGTCGGAAAAATCGTTAAAATCGGCAAACGTGAACGACCAAACGCCCCGCTTCGCCGGAAAAATCGGCAAGCGCGAACAACCAAACGCCCCGCTTCGCCGGAAAACTAACGCAAAATCCCCGACGCCGAAGCGACGCGAACGTTAAACGCCCTCGCCGACTCCGCCGCCCGTTCGGAATCGCGTTAAAATTTGTTTAAACCGCAAAATCGGAACGCCGACGCGGCGGTTTTCCCGCTCCGCCGACGTTCGTTTCGCTTAGTATACCGGAAAACGCTTCGGTTTTCAAGCGTCGCCGTTGAGAAATTTCTCGAACGCCGCTTCAGAATCGAGTTCCGACTCGACCCAAGCGCCGTCGACGAGAGTCGCGACCGAACAACCGCGCCAGTCGTCCTCTTCCTTCTCTTCGTCTTCGTCGTAAGGAACGACCAAAACGACCGCGCCGTTTTCGTTGGTGATTTGGCCGCCGTCCGATTGCTCGAAACCGTTCGTTTCGGAGCGGAGCCAAGCGGCCAACGTCGCGACGGCGTCCCAATTCGCTTCCTCGAACCCATCTTCGAGCATTTGGAACGCGAAACAACCGGTCGTCGACGCGAACTTTTCGACCGCCCAAGCGCGGTTTCGTTCCGGGAGCATCTCGCCGACAAGTTCGCGGAACTCGGCGACCTCTTCGGCCAACATTTCCGAATCGGAGAGCGCGTCGAATTCAAGAATCGCGACTTCGCGGTCTTCGGCGTCGACGAAAAGGATTTGAATCGGCTCCGCGTCGAGATTCTCTTCGTCCGCTTCGTCGACGATCGGAATCGCGGAGAGCGGAATTTCCTCTTTTTCAAGGTAATCTTCGATTTCGGCCAGCCAAAGTTTCTTGTCGACGGTCGTAAAAACGCGATAGAAAAATTCCATTTTCTTTCCTATTCCTTCTATTTTCTCAAAAAATTCGTCGCCGCCGCCCGTTAAGGTTTCGGCGCGACCGTTATTTTCAACTTAATCGTTAAACTCAATCGTTCGTTTCGTCCGTTTTACGCAACCGACGCGGGCGCGGTTTCTCGGCCCAAAGGCGAACCAGTTCGACGAGCGTTTCGGTCGCTTTCTCCAAATCTTCGACGTCGAGCCATTCGCGGGTCGAGTGAAAATTCCGTCCGCCGGTGAAAATATTCGGCGTCGGCAAGCCCATTTCGGTCAAACGGGAACCGTCGGTGCCGCCGCGAATCGGAATCCAACGCGGCTCGAGCCCGACGTTGCGAACCGCCGTTTCGAGCGTCTCCAAAACCTCCGGCGCGTCTTTGAGGAAATAGCCCATATTCTCGTATTGGCGAACGACGTCCAGTTCGCAAACCGCGTCGGAATCGGTCTCGACGACGATTTTCTCGATCGCCGCTTCGAGGAGTCGCCGGTTCTCGGCCCGCGCCTCCTCGTCGAACGCGCGAAGGAGAAAAACGGCCTTCGCCTCCGAGACGCCGCCGTCGAGCTTGTAAAGATGGATAAACGGCTCCCGATTTTCCGTTTGTTCCGGCGTTCGTTCGGGGGGAAGTTCGGCGACGATTCGCGCCAAAATCGCCGCCGCGTTGATCATCGTCCCCTTCGCCTCGCCCGGGTGAACGTCGACGCCGCGAACGGTAATCGTCGCGCGGTCGGCGGAGAAGGTTTCGCCGTTGATTTCGCCGCCCGGGCCGCCGTCGACGGTGTACGCGCAGTCGGCGCCGAACCGCTCGACGTCGAAAAACGCCGTTCCGTTCCCGATTTCCTCGTCCGGAGTGAAGCAAACGCGGACGTTCGCCCGCTTCTCCGCCGAGTTCGCAAGACGCTCGACCGCCGCCATAATCGCCGCGATTCCCGCTTTGTCGTCGGCGCCGAGAAGCGTCGTTCCGTCCGAAACGACGAAACGACGCCCGACGAGCGGCTTCATTTCGTCCGTTTCCGGAATAATGTCGCCGTTTTCAAGCGCAATATCGCCCCCTTGATAAACGAACGTCTTCGGACGGACGTTCGCTCCGGACGCGGCGCAAGACGTGTCGAGGTGCGCGATCAACCCGACGGTCGGAATCGGCTCGTCGTCGTTTTGCGGCTCGACGTTCGCCGGAAGCGTCGCGACGACGTAACAATATTCGTCGACGGCGGCGTCGGCGAGTCCGATTTCGCGCAACTCGTCGACCAAAACGCGGGCCAAGTCGAACTCCTTCGGCGAACTCGGGGTCGTCGTCGCCTCTTCGTTCGACGTCGTTTCGATCGCGACGTATTTCAAAAATCGTTCGAGCGGGCTCTTCAAAGTCATCGTTTCGCCTCCTCGCCGACCGGTTTCGCGGCGGCTTTTTCTCGTTTTGGTCAATATTTTCTTTTGCGAAATCGCGCTCGTTATTTACGCGAGCGCTACATCGTGTTGTCAATATTAATTATTATGCGGTTAAAAGCGTCGAAAACGCCGCGTCGAACGGCGAAAGTCGGCGTCGTCTCAACCGTCAAAGCCGTTAAAGCCGCCGACGTCGCCGCGACCGTCAAACTTCGCGTCGTCAACGCCGTTTCGGGTCGGACGTTTCCAAATACCGCTTCAACCGTTCGAGCGTCGTCAGCGCTTCGAGCGGCGTCATTCGGTCGACGTCCAAGCGGCGCAACTCGTCGACGACCGGGTGATCTTCCGGGCCGAAGAGGGAAAATTGGACGCAATCGCGCTCCTCGGCGCCCTTTTTGCGGCCCTTTCGCGACATACTTCGGAGCGTTTCCCGCACCGCGTCGGTCGTTTGCCCGGCTCGCGCGGCCTCCAAACCGGCCAAAATCTCGCGGGCCCGCTCGACGACCTCTTTCGGAACCCCGGCGAGTCGAGCGACGTGAATCCCGTAACTTTTATCAGCGGCGCCGGGCGCGATCTTGTGCAAAAACGCGATTTCGTCTCGCCACTCCCTTACCGCGACGTTAAGATTATTAATGCCGTCGTAAAGGTCGGCCAAATCGGTCAGCTCGTGATAGTGCGTCGCGAAAAACGTCCGACATTTGATTTTCTTCGCGATAAATTCCGCCAACGCCCAAGCCAGCGAAACTCCGTCGTAAGTGCTGGTGCCCCGACCGATTTCGTCCAACACGACCAGACTGCGCGGCGTCGCGTTGTTCAAAATGCGAGCCGTTTCGATCATCTCGACCATAAAGGTGCTTTGGCCGCGCGTCAATTCGTCGGAGGCGCCGACCCGAGCGAAAATCCGGTCGACGACGCCGATCGTCGCCTCGCGAGCCGGAATGAAGGAGCCGACTTGCGCCATCAGCGTCAACAACGCCGTTTGGCGGATGAACGTGCTTTTCCCCGCCATATTCGGGCCGGTGATGAGGTGCAAAAAGCCGTTTTGTTCGTCGCAGTAAGCGCTGTTCGGGACGAATTCGCCCGCCGGGAGGGTCGCGTCGAGCGACGGGTGCCGCCCGTCTTCGATGCGCAAAATCGGCTCGTCGACCATCTCCGGACGGCAGTAATTCCCCTGTTCGGCCAACGTCGCGAGCCCGGCCAAGACGTCGAAGTGCGCCAAAACGTTCGCCGCGCGCTGAATGTCGGCCCGAACGTCCGCGACCTTG
>JAFSFF010000243.1 GCA_017435375.1 Thermoguttaceae bacterium | reverse complement strand
GAGTCGTTGCGTCGGTTGGCGAGCGAAGGTTAAAATTGGGCGGTTTGGGCGCCTGAAAGCGTTGGGATAAGAACGGCGACGCGCGCAAATTCGGCGGTTTAAACCTTGAGAGCGCGTTTGAAGAAATTGGGAAAAATGAGCGAACGGGGCGTCGAGCGCAAACTCGGCGGCTCGTTTTGCGGACGTAGGCGCGACGAAAATCGATGAAAGCGTCGAAAATCTGAAAACGTTTGAAAATAGCGAGGCGCGGCGATGAAAATTATCGGACTTTTGGACTGCGACAGCTTTTTCGCGTCTTGCGAGAAGGTCTTTCGGCCCGATTGGGCGAACCGACCGGTCGTCGTTTTGTCGAACAACGATGGTTGCGTCGTCGCGCGGTCGCCGGAAGCGAAGGCGCTCGGAATCGCGATGGGGGCGCCGTTTTTTCAGATTCGCGAGTTGGCGCGGAGGGCCGGCGTCGTCGTTCGTTCCGGAAATTTCGCGCTTTACGGCGATTTGAGCCGCCGCGTCGTCGAAACGTTGGGACGCTGGACGCCGAGCGTCGACGTTTACTCGATCGACGAAGCGTTTCTCGACTTGACCGGGCGGTTTTGCGATTCGAACGGAAGGTTGCGCGGTTCGGAAGAGGCGGCGGAAAACGGCGGCGGTTTGGGAGGTTGGCGCGGTTTAGGCGACGTTAGCGGCGGCGATGTGGGCGATTTGGGAAGAATCGGCAAGAACGGCGGTCTCAATTGGCGGGAGTTTTGCGCGTCGGACGAACGGCTTTCGGCGGAAACGCGACGGGAAATCGAGCGGACGGCGGAGGAAATCGTCGAAACGGTTCGGCGTTGGACGGGAATCCCGGTTTCGCTCGGACTCGGCCCGACGCGGACGCTGGCGAAGGCGGCGAGTCGAATCGCGAAACGAGACGGCGCGGCGACCGGGCGAAAGTTCGCGCTCCTCTTCAACCCGGAAGAGCGGGAACGGGAGTTGAAGCGGCTCCCGGTCGGCGACGTTTGGGGCGTCGGACGGCGATTGCTCCCGGCGTTTTGGCGACTCGGGCTCCGAACGGCGTTCGATTTGGCGCGCGTCGACCCGATTTATATGCGGAAAAATTTTTCGATCGTTCAAGAAAAAACGGTTCGCGAACTGCGCGGCGAACGGACGTTCGATTCGAAAACGCGCCCGGAAGCGCAAAAATCGCTCCAAATTTCCCGCTCGTTTGGGACGACCGTCGAAACGCTCGCCGAAATGGAGGAGGCCGTTTCAAGTTTCGCGTCGACGGCGGCGGCGAAGATGCGCGCTCGAAAGATCGTCGCTTCCGGCGTTTACGTCTATATGTCGACGAGCGGGCGCGACCAAAACGCTCCGCGGCGCAACGTCGGGCTCGCCGTCAACTTTGCCCGCCCGACAAACTCGACGCCGGAGTTTTTGTCGGCGGCGCTCAGGCTAACGCGAATCCTTTTCGACCCGAACCTCGCTTGGCGGAAAGCGGGCGTCGTCGCGCTCGAAACGCTCGACGAAAGCGTCGCGTCCTCCCGACGGTTTCTGTTCGAGCCCGACCCGGAACGGCCCGCCGAGCGGAGGGAACGCGACCGGCGGCTTTGCGAAACGCTCGACAAGGCGAACGTCGCGTTCGGGAAAAACGCCGTTTTTTTCGCGTCGGACGGAATCAAACCGCGTTGGACGCCGAACGCTCGTTTCGTTTCGCCGTCGTATACGACCGACTGGAACGCGCTCCCGGTCGTTCGGGCGAATTAGTTAAACGGGGAGAGAACGGGAAGCGGGAGAAGGGGGAGAAGAAAAGAAAGCGGGAAGAGTTGGCGGAAAAAAGAGAATAGCGAAAATAACGGATTTGCGTAAAAACGCCGCGTCGAACTGCTGCGCTCGACGCGGCGTTTTGGCGTTCACACGGGACGACGAAGAAAAACGGCGTCGGAAAGCGCGTCAGGCGCCGCCGCCCGGACGACCGGTCGCCTCCGGTTCCGCGACCGGAGCGTCGGCGCGCGGAACGTCGAAGTCGAAAACGTTTTTCTTCGGTTCGATCGTTACCTTTTGTTTCGAAAGGCGGCCCCAATCTGCCGGAACAGACGAGACCATTTCGTCGTATTCGAACGTTCCGCCTTCGCCGTCGCTTCCTTGCAACTTTTGCCCGGACGGCTCTTCCGCGATCAAAACGACGGAATATTCGCCCGGAACGAGCCCTTTCGACGCGGGAATTTCAAATTTGCCCTTGATCACCTGCGCCGCCGAACTCGAAAGCGCGGTTCCGCCTCCGGTCGGTTGGAAGGAAATTTGCCCGTTCGCCAACGGTTCGCCGCCGAATTGAACGGTTCCGGAAATCGGGTAGCGTCCGTCGACGCCCGCGTCGCAACCGAGCGCGGCAAGGCAAAGAAACGCGAACGCGATTTGAAATAAAACGCGAATTTTCATTAATCGTTGCTCCTAAATTGGCGCCGTCGCCGAAAATTGAGAAAAGCGGAAAACGCCGAAAAAAGCGTTCGCCGACGTCGCGGCGACGGCGGTTAAAGCGTTAAAACGTCGAATCGACCGATTAGAACGTTTCCGTTTCGCCTCCCTTGGCCGTGCTGGCGGCGGCCCAAACGTCGAGGTTGATCGTATCGCTAACGAAACGAACGGAACCGTCGGCCATCGCGACGTTGACGCCGCCGGAGTGTCGACTGCGGGCCGAGATAATGATCGCCGCGTCGAGCGTTTTGTCGGTCGCCGGCGCGAAAATAGCGTTCGCGGCGCGGGTCGGAATGCAACCGAGATAGTCCATCTCTTGCGTGTTCGGCGTAAAGAACGCGGAATAAGCGCAACCCCAAGGATACCAAAGGTTGCCGCGTTCGTCGGCGGTCGCTTTACCGTTAATGTCTTGCGATTTGCTAACTTGGATGATTTCCGACATCGCCATCGTGTTCGACGTTCCGTCGGTGATCGCCGCCATCGGTTGGCAACGGTAACCTTGGCCCTGATAGCTGCCGCAACGGAAAATCGCCTCTTTATACTGAACGACGCGGTCGCCGTAAGTTACCCATTCGCGCCAACCGTTAATAACGGTCGCGTCGCCGGACGTACTCCATTGCGACGTTCCGGTTTTGCCGACGCAAACGACGTAATTATGTTGACACCAACCGTTCGCGTTGTCTTTGTACATTTGCCAAGTGTCGCTCGGGCAGCAGTACGTCGTAACGCGTTTTTTGCAGAAATAGGAGTCGTTGGCGCCCCAACCGGCGTTTCCGGCTTTGGTCGGAATGCCGTCGTAGAGCGTCGTTTGTTCGATGAACGGAAGCAAACAGCGCGCCCAGGTCGTTTCGTGCGCCCGTCCGGAACCGGTAAAGGAGGCGACCGGGAATTTTCCGTGCGCGTCGACGTAGTTGTGCATTCCGAGCATACACTGCTTGAAATTGTTCGTGCATTGCATTCGACGCGCGGCTTCGCGGGCCGCTTGCACCGCCGGGAGAAGAAGACCGATCAAAATACCGATGATCGCGATGACGACGAGGAGTTCGACAAGAGTGAAACCTAAACGGTAAGGATTGCCCCCCCCCCCCAGTTTAACAGGTTGCGACGCGTCATAACAAAACCTTTCATAAACAAGAAGAAACTAAAAACAAATATTGAAACGATAGGTCGTTTGGAAACCGCGCTTTCGAATATTTTTCGGCGTTTAGCGCGGGAATAAACTTAAAGGTAATTTTAACGAGTGAAAAAACAAAAAACAAGCGCTTTTGCAAAAATTTCAAAATTTTCCGAAAAAAAAACGGGAATCGTCGCGCGATTCCCGTTGCGTTTAAAAAAACGATTGACTAACCGAGCTTTACCGTCGCGCCCTTGCGAGCGGCTTCGTAAACGGCGCAAATGACTTCGACGCTGCGACGGCCTTCGCGACCGTCGATTTTCGGCGTTCGACCGTTTTCGATCGCGTCGAGAACGTCGGCGAATTGCTTGGCGTGCGCGTGATGCCCGATCGCGGCCGGGTCGGCGGCGCCGCCTCCTCCGGAGAGGCGGTTCGTCATCGACTCGCGAATTTCCGCGTCTTCCGGGCGCGATTCGGCGAAGTCCCACTTGACGACGTCTTCCTCTTCGATGACCGCGGAACCCTTGTCGCCGTGCAGTTCGATGCGTTTCAGGTAGCCCGGGTAGGCCGCCGTCGTCGCTTCGAGCAAGCCGAGCGCGCCGCTTTTGAAGCGCAACGACGCGACCGCGACGTCTTCGACCTCGATGTTTTCGTGCGCGACGAGACCGGTCAGCGCGGAAACCTCCGCGACGTCGCCCATCAGCCAAAGGAGGAGGTCGACGCTGTGAATCGCTTGGTTCATCAGCGCGCCGCCGCCGTCGAGCTTCCAAGTGCCGCGCCAAACGCCGCTGTCGTAATATTGTTGGGTGCGGTACCACTTCACGATAGCGTCGCCGAGCGTTTGTTTGCCGAAACGGCCCGCTTCGACCGCTTCTTTCATTAATATACTAGAGGGGTGGAAGCGGCTCGGGAAGACGGTCGAAAGGACGACGCCCGCTTTGTCGCAAGCGTCGATGATTTCGTCGCAGCGTTCCGGAGTGATTTCGAGCGGTTTTTCGACGATGACGTGTTTGCCGGCTTTTGCGGCGGCGACGGCGGGGTCGAGGTGCGCGCCGCTCGGGGTTCCGATCGTAACGATTTCGACGTCCGGGTCGGCGAGGAACGCTTTAAAGTCGGAGTAAGGTTTGCAACCGAATTCTTTCGCGAGACGTTCGGCGGCTAACGGGAGCGTGTCGTAGCAAGCGACGAGTTCGGCGCCGATTTCGCGAATGGCGCGGGCGTGGAAGGTCGCGATCATTCCGCAACCGACGATACCGAATTTTTTGATTTTCATCTTGTTTTTCTTTCGAATGCGCGTTGGTTGAATTTGTTGTCGGAAACGACGCCGGAAACGCGCCGCGTCGGGCGACGATTGTTCGATTATAACGGAAGCGAATCGAAAAAACAAGCGTCGCGGCGATTTTCCTTTGGTTTCTTAACGACGGTTTTACGCGCAAAACGCTTTGAATCGGAAAAATAGTTTTGTTCGTTAAAATCGTTTAACCGGGGCGGCGTTTTGGTCGATAATTGAAAAGAAGGAGTCGACCGAAAGCGCGCGCGGACGGTCGTCGGGCGTCAACGTTTATTTTAGTCAACGACGTGATATGCGAAGATTAAGCAATAAGGAAAAACGCGACGTTTCGCCGTCGCAAAAACGGCGTTCGTCTTCGAGCGACGTTCGCCGCTTGAAGAGCGCGGTCGTTTTGACGGCGGCGTTCGCGGCTTTTTTTCCGGTTTCGCCGTTGCGAGCGCAAGAGTCGCCGCGCGTTTCGATTCCTTTTTATTCGTTGGACGCTTCGGCCGTCGACGCGCAAGCGCCGAGGAACGCTCGAACGTCGACGGCGTATTCGTCGAAAGCGGTCGGCCCGAGCGTCGACGCGTCGCGACCGATCGCGTTGGGCCCGAGCCGAACGACGTTGCAGATCGAGGACGTCGCGGAATTTTCGGCGGAACCGGAAAACGACGGAAACGACGGCGATTGGGCCGTCGACGCGAGTTTGAGCGACGCGTCGAACGTCGAGCGCGTCGACGAAACCGCGACCGTCGAGCAAATCGCCGACGAGTGTTTTTTCGCGCTCGACCCGTATTCGTCGCTCTTTATCGACTATCCGCCGACCGCCGATTGGACGAACGCGGCGCTTTTGCGCGTCGACGAAATTTTGCCCCTGCTCGCGACCGAACCGGAGCGAGCGTCGGCGATTATCAAAAAATTTCGCGCGGAAATCGTCGCGGCGGAGCAAATTAAGGACGCGATCGTCGCGGCCGACCCGGCGCCGACGACGGTCGCGCTTTTCGGCGCCGCGGAAAACGTCGAATCGCCGTCCAAAGACGCGCCGACGTTGGAAACGCGTTATTCGCTCGAACAACGCCTGGCGCTTTTTGAAGCGTTTCGTTGCGCGCTCGACCGGAGAGCGTTCGTTTGGGGACGCGCCGCCGAGGTTTTCGCGGCGAAGAATCGGGGCGAACTCGTCGAGGCGGGCGAAATTTCGGTCGCCGAACTCGCGCGCATTCGGGAAACGACCGCCGCGGCGCGAGCGTTTTTCGGCGACGCCGAGGACGGGCGCAACTGGCGAACGAGTTTTGAAATCGACCTCCTCTTGACCGACGTCGAACGAACGCTCGAATTGGCGTCGCCGAAGGTCGCGGCGGTCGGCTCCGCGAAGGGAACCGCTTCCGTCGCCGTCGAACGCGCGCGGCGGACGAACTTTTTGCGCGACCGTTTGAATTCCGTCTGTTATAAGATCGAAAAAACGCCGATGACGCCGGCGCAACGTCGCGTCTTTGAACGTTCGCCGCTCGACGTTTGGGTCGCGACCGTCGCGCCGTTCGCCTGCGACCGCGCCGAACCGTTGGCGTTGTTGCTAGAGTTCGAGAAATACGAACGCGACGCCGGGGGCGCGATCGGACGAACGCTGCAGCAAAGCGCGCGGCGAATGACGGCGTCGCGTTCCGAAGTCTGCCGCCGATTGGGAAAAGCGTTCGACGTCGTGTACGATAATCCGAATACGAAAGCGTACGTTTCCGAAGCGTTAATCAATCGTCTTTTGCCGATTCGCGACCCGGAATTTTCGGTCGTTCAAGAAACGGCGTTGAACAATCCGGTCTTTGGGCGCCGTCGTTCCGACGTCCAAGTGGGGATTGAGTTGATTCCGGATCCGTCGCGGCTGTTGATGAATTTGAACGTTTACGGACGAGTCGTCGCGTCGACGAGTTCGAACGTCTTTCCGGCGACCGTTTACAACCAAAGTTACGCGACTTACGTCGGGAAAAAAACGCTCGAATGGCGTGACGACGGGTTCGCGTATTCTCCGGCGGTCGTTTCGGCGGAGTCGGTCAACAAACTGGGCGGCGTTCAAACGGACGTCGACTTTATTCCGTTGGTCGGCGATTTGACGCGCGAAGTGGTGCGGAGTCAGTACGAGGCGAAGCAAGGCGCGATTCGTTCCGAACTGAAGACGAAAGTCGCTCGCGAAGCTCGGGCGCGCATCGACGCCGAGGCGAACGAACGGTTCGACGCGGTTAACGCTCGAATGCGCGCGAACTTTTTCGCCGATTTGAACCGACTCGGCCTTTCGTTAAAAACGCAGCGTTCCAAAACGACCGAAGAATGGCTCCTCGCGTCGCTGCGGTTGGGCTCCGATTTTTCGCTCGGCAGTCAAACGACGGAACCGCCGACCCTTCCGGGCGCGTTTGCCGACGTGAAGCTGCACGAGTCGGCGGTCAACGCCGCGTTGGAACGTTTGGAACTTAGCGGAAAAACGCTGACGCCGACGGAAACGCTCGCGCATTTGGCCGAAAAATTGAACAAACCGAAGTTGGCCGAAGTCGCGATCGAGGAAAACGAACTTGTTTTGTCGTTCGCCGAACTCGACCCGATCGTCGTTCGCTTTTTAGAAGACCGCGTCGAGTTGCGTTTAAAGTTCGCGAAATTGACGCTCGGCGATAAAACTTGGGAAGACGTCGACGTCTGCGTCTCGTATCGCCCGACGGTCGCCGACGACGGAACGACCGTTTTCGAGCGAGACGGCGTCGTCGAACTCGACGGCCCGGGCGGAATGCGGGCTCAAATTGCGTTGCGTTCGATCTTTTCGAAAGTTTTCCCGGCGTCGAGAGCGTTTGATATGCGGCCGCAAATTTTCGATTCCGACGAGCGTTTCGCCGGATTGGCGCTGGGGTTGGCGCGCGTTTCTCACGGATGGTTGGCGATTTCCGTCGTCAATTTGCGGCGTTGACGAAAAATAACCGGTCGCCCGCCGCGTCGTGCGGAAAATACGACGTTAATTCCGACGGATTGCGCGGATTGTAGCGACGCGGCTTTGTGGATAAGACGTTTGTAACGTTTGTGCGCGTTAGCTCGATGGAATTTTTGACGTCGGAGGCGTTTTTCGGGGAGAACGGGGGGTTTTTTTCTTGCGGATTTACGATTATACTTTTATCCGTCGCTTCTGCGTTCGAGCGGTTCGTCGTCGACCTAATCGGCGTCGGCGCGCGGCGTTCGGAGCGTAAGCCGAGCGACGGCCGCAAGAAATTTAGCGACTCGGCGGCGCGCGGCGACGCGTTGCGGTCGAACGAAATTTTAAAAGTCCGAAAAGGTTTTCTCAAATGATGAACGCTAAAAATCAACCGACTTCCAAACAAAAGAACGTCGACGCTTATTTTGCTCCGACCGTTCGTCCGCTTCGCGTCGGCGCTTTCGCCTCGAAGCGCGCCGAACTTCCCGAAGGCGCTCGCTTCAGCGTCGCGACCGCCGAAGCGGAACGCTTTTTCGTTCTCGAAAAACTTTTGTCGACGAAATAACGTCGACTCGGACGAGCGACCGCGCGGCCTCTTCCGTATTTTGCCGCGTCCTTGAAAACGACCGTCGACGAAACGACGAGCGTTTTCAACGTCTTGTAAAACGATTCTCGGCGCGTTCGATTAACGATTGAAAACGGTTTTTCGAACGCGTTCGACGCGTTTTTGCGCTGGGAGATCGTCGCGTCGGCGCGACTAACGGCGCGACGCGTTTTGTAATAACGCGTAATTCTGGTAAGTTAGATAAGCGAAGAAAAACGCCGCGAAAACGCTTCCTCGCGAAAAGAAGACATAAGCGAGCCCGGCGGCGCAAACGACCGAAAGGATTAACGCGTTGCGAACGCCGTTTTGAGACGAAATCTGCGCGCCGAGCGCCGTCGCGATCTGACCGCCGTCGAGCGGATAAACCGGAACGAGGTTGACCGCGCCCCAAAAAACGCAAATCCAAATGAAACCGAAAACGAAATAGCCGAGAAACGCGGCGAGCGGTTCGCCCGAGTCGACGCCGACGGCCCAATCGGTCGGAAAAACGATAGGAATCGGCGTCCCGGCGGCGATTCCGACGGTAAAATCGCAACCGCAAAGGAACGCGACCGCAAGAAGCGCGGCGACGCCGAGAAAACCGGCGCCCGCTCCCGCGAACGAAACGAACGCTTGACTCCAATTCGTCGGTTTTTTCGAATAAATCGGGCGCCAACTCGTAACGCCGCCGAAAACGGACGCTCCGCTCGGCGAGGTTCCGATTCCAAGCGCGATTTCCGGTTCCGCTCCGAAAAGACGTTTCGCGGCGAGCGCGTGTCCGAACTCGTGCAACAGGAACGCGAGCGTCGTCGCCGCCGTCCAACCGAGAAGCCCCCAAACCCAAGGCGTTTCCGGGTCGATTCGGCTCAAAAAGGGCGAAAACGCGACGCAGAGGAACCAAAAACTCGGCAAAACGGCGACCGGAACGCCGAACAAGCGGAACTTCCAAACGTATTGGGACAAGGGCGAACCTCGGCTTTCAAACGACGAGAGCGCGACCGGCGAAAACGAACGTCGCGTCGCGCTCTTCGTTATTTTTCAATAAGAACGACTTTATTTTCGCCGCTCGACGAAACGGACGGTCAAAAAACGAAACGTTTTCAGGCTTCCGGCGGATCGATCCCGAAGTCTTTGATCGTCAAGAGCGAACGGAAGCGATAACCGCGGTCGGCGAACGCTTGCGCGCCCCCTTCCATACGGTCGATGATCGCGATAACGCCGGCGACTTTGATTCCGGCCGCTTCCAAACGTTCGATGGCGATCAGCGACGAACCGCCGGTCGTAACGACGTCCTCGACGACGACGACTTCGTCGCCCGCCGCGACCGGGCCTTCGATGTATTTATTGGTGCCGTGTCCCTTGCTTTCCTTGCGGACGAGGAACGCTTTCAGGTCGAGCCCGCGAAGCCCGGCGACGGTGATGACCGCCGCGGCGATCGGGTCGGCGCCGATCGACATCCCGCCGACCGCTTTCGGAAGCGCGCCGTCGGCGAGGAGCATTTCGAGAATTCCTTCGCCGACGAGCGTCGCGCCGCGCGAGTCGAGCGTCGTTTGCTTACCGTCGAGGTAGTATTTCGCTTTTTTGCCGGACGCGAGGATAAAATCGCCGAATTTAAGGGATTTTTCGCGAACGATATTCAATAACTCGTCTTTACTGTACATTTGCTTTTCCTCGAAGGTTGGAAGGAAACTCGAAAGGGCGGCGGAAACTCGCAAGCGGAGCTTCCGCCGACGCGCGTCGACCGAGCCGACGTCGCGCAAATTTCTTTATATTATAAAGCGTTCGACGCTTTTTTCAACGGGGCGGGCGAAAATGGCGGCGCAAGAAACGACGAACGTCGCGAGAGAAAGGGCGCGACGTTCGAAAAAGGGAAGACCGCTCGACGGGAAAAGCGACGGGCGATTCGCGTTTCGGTTGATCGAAGCCGCCGAGTCCGCGTTTAATTCGCCGTTTTCGCTTGGGTCGCGTCGTCGCGAATTTTCGGACAAAAGAGGAAAGCGACCTGCAAGCCGAGCCGAGCCCGCGACAATTCCTCCAACGCGTCGTCGTCTCCGGCTTGCGCGGCGGTCGTCCAAGCGGCGAGCGCGCGACGGCGGTCGAGCGGAACGCCGTCGCCTTCCCAATACCGGATCGCAAGTCGCCGCGTCGCTTCGATTTCGCCGGCGGCGGCCGCGGCTTCGAGCCAAAAGATCGCGAAACGTCGGTTCCGTTCGCAACCGCGCCCTTCGAGCAAACGGTCGCTCAGTTCGACGGCGGCGCTTCCTTCGCCGAGTTCCGCCGCGACGCGCAAAAGATATTCGCCGCAAACCGCGTTTTGTTCGACGCCGACGCCGCGTTCGCAGCAAAACTCCAAGTTCGCCGTCGCCGCCGCGTCGCCGCCGAT
>JAFSFF010000242.1 GCA_017435375.1 Thermoguttaceae bacterium | reverse complement strand
TGGACTCTTGACTGATGTCCAAGCAACGCATCTACCCCCCAGCCACCATCAAGAAAGACTTTAATCTCGGCATCTATCGCGAGTTGAAGAATCTGTTTTACATCTGTAATATTGACCATCTTATCATCTCCACAAATTCAAGTTTGTCGAACTGTTTGTTTTCAGTTTATCATGAAAAGTGAAGTTCTACAAGAACAGGCACAGAGCAAGCCGCTGTGCCTGTTAACTGTTTTATGAGCACCCGCCATTTGGGGCGGCGTTTGTTTTTTCTTGCGCGTTGAAGCGGCGGTTTTCCCGCTTTACTCGTCGGCTCGGGTTACTCGACCAATTCCAACGACGTCCAGAGGCTCGGGTCGTCCTCGATCGGGAACGGTTCGCCGAGTTGCAAGCCAAAGGCGCCGCGTTCCTCGTCGCGTTGCGAGAAATGCAAGCCCAGCCGCCGGAAGTCGGTCGGGTCGAACCCGGTCAGCGCCGACGCCGGAATCGCCGCCGAAAACGCGAAACCGTCGACGCGACGCTCCGACGCCAACCGGAATTCGCCGACGTCGACCGGACTCGGCGACTCTTTCGCTCGATTGATCGGCGCCCAAATCGCGCTCGGACGTTCCGCGTCGTCCGATTTCCCGACAAACGGGTAAAATAGGAATTTATGGCAAAATCTACCGGCTCGCCGCGCCTCCTTCACGTCCCGCGTGTCGAGGCAAAGTCGGAGCGAATCGATCGCGTCCGCCTCCGTCGGCGCTCGCCGAACGACTCGCCGTCGTCTCGCGACGACCGTCGTAACGACCAAACCGCGCGGCGACCAAGCGATTCGAAAATCGAACGCGTCTTCGTTTTCCTTCGAGCGCGGCGTCGTCGGGCCCGGTTCGCGACCGCGTCCAAGTCCCGCGACCGCGGACGTTTGCGTCCAAAACGGAAGCCGATATTCCGACGAAAGAGCCTCCGCTTTTAGCGAAACGCCGCCGAACGCCGCTTTTTCCGTCGCCTCGTCGAGTCGACGACACGGAAAAGCGAAACGAAAAAGAAAATTTTGAGGCAAGTCCGCCATAATCTCCGACGCCGTTCGCGCCGCTCCTAACCCGACGTCTTCCCGTTCGCTTCGAACGTCCGCCGTCTTTTTTTATTTTACGTTGTTCGCCAATTCGCCGTCGTTTCGCCTATTTTACGTTAATTTAGCGAATTTACGCAACTTTGTCGTTTACTCGTCCTTATTTTCCGACTCTTTTTTTTCGGAAGCGACCCGTTCGTCGCGAAGTCGTTCGGCTTTTTCGCGCATTTTCTTCATTTGATATTCGAGCAAAATTTTTTCGGCTTCCGCTTTCCCGCCGTCGCTCGAATAATGGAGCCAAGTCGAGGTCGCGTCGACCAACGCCAAGAGCGCGGCCCAACCGCTGAAAAAGAGGACGGCGAGCCAAGCGGCGGCCCACCAACCGGGCGCGTCTTGCGCCGGCACGTGCAAGCCGACGAGCATCGAGAAGCCGACGAGCGCGGCCAAACCTCCCGTTTGCATCCGTCGAAAGGCTTGTCGTTTCAAGAATTCGAGTTCTTTTTCCGGTTGCGCGCCGAACCTCGCCTTGGGACGTCGGACGCGGTCGCGCTGTTCGCGAACCTGCCAAACGCCGAACGCCAAGACGAATCCCGCGACGATAATCCCCGTCCAACGAACGACGGCAATCGACGTTTCGGCGAAAATCGCCGCGCTTGTCCAATGTTCGAGATCGCCGAAAATAAACCCGCGCACGTATCCCGCTCCTTTTTTGCCCGAAACAACGTTAAACTAGAAAAACAGGGGCGACTTTGCCTCCCGTCGCCGCCGACGCGTCGCGTCTTCGTTTTACTTTTGGGTTATTATACACGTTGGGCGCGGTTGACGCAACGTTTTTTTCTGTTATAATTCGATTATCTTACGAAAAGAGGCCGTTTTTGCGCGCCTTAGCGTCGTTTTTTTACGCGCCTCGTCGTTAAAATAGGGCGATTAGCTCAGTTGGTTAGAGCGTCTGGTTTACACCCAGAAGGCCGCAGGTTCGAATCCTACATCGCCCATTTTCTTATTTTCACGGCGTCGACATTTTAACGCAAGCGCTTTTGTCGTTCGATTTTCTCTTGGCGACGCGTTATTTACGTTGTCTTTTTTATTTTTCTTAACGTAAGAGATTCAACGCGTTATCACCTTTGAAAGACTTTTTGAAGTCGACTTTCAACTTGTTTCAACTATAATTATAGCGGCAATTATTTTTCTAACGCGACTTTTGCGCAGATATCGACGCGACGCCGCGTTTTTCATCTTTTCATCACAAAACGGATCATCGCTATGGAATACAACGACCGCTCCAACGTCGACGAAAAGCCGACCGAGCAAAATAACGCGACCGGCCCCAACGCCCCGACGACGAACGACGAAACGTCCGCAGACCCAAACGGCGCTCCAACCCCGAACAACGAAACGTCCGCCAACCAAACCGACGCGGCCCGACAAACGAACCAAACGACGCGCAACGACTTAACCGACGAAGACTTCGAGAATTTCGAAGATTGGGAAGACGACTACGAAACGTTCGCGGAAAAGCTTAAGAAAATTCCGGCGTTCTTTTCTTGGAACGGCCAAACGACCGTTCGAGAATTCGCCGTCGCAACCGGCGGTATTTTCGGCGCGGCTTTGCTCTTCGGTTTGTTCGTCGCCTGCGCTAATTTTTATCAAACGAACCTTCTCGGCGTCCTAGGCGTCTTTGGCCTTATCGTCGCGGCGTTCGCTTTTGTCGCCGTTTCGATTCGGCGTTACCGCGACGCCGGTTTATTCTCTTGGAACGGCGAAACGACGCGCAAAGAATTTTTCCTCGCGGCGCTCAAAAACGTCGGGAAGTCGCTCGCTTGGCTCGTCGTATTATTCTTAGCGCTCGGCGCGATCGCTTGCGCCGACGACGCGGACGACGCGTTCCTTCCGGTTTGGCTCTTCGGAACCGGCGGCTGTTTCGGTCTCGTTCTTTCCGCTTTCGGAACCCTCGGCGCGACGCTTGCGAACGCAACGAAAGCGACGCGGTATTTTCGCTCCGCCAACTCCTTTTCTTGGCTCGGTCGAGCGACGCGGAAAGAATTTTCGTTCGCGCTCGCCGATTACTGCGTCGCGACGTTCGCGACCGCGTTTTCGTTCGCGTTCGCTTCTTTAATCTGGGCGTGCGCGTTCTACGCATTCTTTCAAGAAGACGAATTGTCCGCGCTCGGTTTGATAGCGTTTGTTTTTTACTTTGTCGTCGCAAGCCTGATCTTTAGCCCGGTTCTCTTCGCGGCGTCGACGCGACGTTTCCGAGAACTCGGTCTCGACCCGCGAGCGACGCTTTTGTATTTGGTCGTTCCGGCGCCGTATATGGCGTTGATTCTTATCGCGCTCGGTCCCGCGCCCTTGGATAAGGAAACGCCGAACGACGAAGAAAACGAAGTAGCGCCGAACGCCGACGAAAGCGAGAAAACGACAAGTAAAGCGGAAGAAAACGCCGACGCTTGACGCGGAATCGCCGCCAAGAAACGCTCAAACCGACGCGCCGTCGAATCGGGTTCTTCGCCCGTTCGGCGTCGCGCCGGTTTTCGGTTTCGGCGTTCTTCGGAGATTCCGAACGGCGGCGTTCGGTCGCGTCGGTTTAACTCCGTTTGCGTCGGTCAATTCGTCGCGGCTAACGTCGCTTCGCGTTCGGCGAGCTTGCGTTTCGCGACCAAGTTCACGTCGGTCAGCAAGTCGACGCGGTCGAACTGCTCCGCGACTTGCGGCGAGTGCGTTACCAAAATCAACGCGACGTTTTCCGCTCGGCACGTCTCGCGCAACATATCGACGACGAGCTGTTGGTTCCCGACGTCGACGTTCGCCGTCGGCTCGTCCGCCAAGACGAGCTTCGGCTGGTTCGCCAACGCTCGAGCGACCGAAACGCGCTGCTGTTCGCCGACGCTCATTTGACTCGGCTTATGATGCAAGCGGTGTCCCAAGCCGACGCGCTCCAGCAAGTCGACCGCCCGCTTTTTGTCGCGACCGCGCCCGGCGAACGCCATCCCCAGTTGGACGTTTTCCAACGCCGAAAAACCGGGAAGCAAGTTAAACGTTTGAAAAACGTAACCGATTCGTCGCGCCCGGAATTGGTCGCGCTCCGACTCCGTCAAAAGCGGCGTGTCCCAACCGTCGATCAGCACGTGTCCCGACGTCGGACGCAAAATTCCGGCGACGATGTGAAGAAGCGTCGTCTTCCCGCAACCGCTCGGCCCGACCACGACGACCTGTTCGCCCGCGTCGACTTTCCAGCTCGGCACGTCCAAAATCGGGAGTTCGCCGCCGTCCGGTTCCTTGTACGATTTCTTTAAATTCTTTAATTCCAGCATTTTCGTTCGTTTTCTTTGTCAAGTCGCCGCTTTCCAACGCGGGCGGCGACGCGTTCCTCAACGCCGACCGCGCTCCGAGTTCAACGAACGTTCGCGGTCTTCTCTCTCCTATTTTATCCCAAAACGCGTTTTTTTTCAAGAGTTTTCTTAAAAATGTCGCGTTTCGCCGAAGTTTCGGACGTTTTGCTCCGATTATCTTAAATAATTTACCGTTTTTACTCAACCGCTCCATTTTAACATTTTTTCCGCGCCGCGAGTTTTGTTTGCTCGGCGCCGACGGGGAACTTTTGGGGTTCGGAAGCGTCAAAACGGATAAAATAGGACTGTTTTAATAAAAAGCGCGGCGCGTCGGGGTTGCGTCGTTCGAGCAAAAAGGTTAAAATAGCCAAGACCGCAAAACTTTACCGAAAAACCGACTCGCGCGACCTGTTCGTCGCTTCGAGTTTATTCGCAACGTCGCCGAACGCACCCGGCGCCGAAAATATTGCGCGAATCGCCGAGACGTCGGTCGTCGCGCCCAGTTGGAGACATTAAGCAAATGAGTTTCTCGTCGCAAGTTCGTCGTTTTTTTTTCCGCGTCCGCTCGCCGCGACGCTAAGCGCGAAGCCCGTCGTCGTCAAGCGTTCAAAGAGCTTCGTTCGCGCCGCTTGTTTGAAATTTTAGAGTCGCGCCAACTGCTCGACGGCGCCGGCGCGTTCGAATCCCTCCCGGACGCGATCACGATAACCTCCGGCGATTCCTATCATTACGCGTTCGAAGGAACCGACGCTCAAATCGTCGACGCCGGAACGCTCGAAGGCTTGACCGCTTCGCTCCCGACCGGAACGCAAGTCGCGTTCACCGTTACGAAGACGGCGACCGACGGCGCGGTCTCGACGCTCGGCGAAATCGTTCTGCAACTCTTCGAAGCGGAGGGCGAGGCGCCGAACTCGTCGTCGCACTTCCTTAAATTGGTCGACGACGGTTATTACGAAGGCAAGACGTTCCACCGTATTTACTCCGGCTTTATGTTCCAGGGCGGCTCCTCGGACGGCGCGGGCTTCGAAGGCGCCGGTCAAACGATCGTCGACGAACACTCCGACTTGCTGACGCACAGCGGCGCCGGAATCGTCGCGTTCGCGAACAAAGGGGCGAACACGAGCGACGCGCAGATTTACATCACGTTCGACAAAGCGTCTTGGCTCGACGGCGGCTACAACGTTTTCGGTTACGTCGTCGACGGTTACGACGTTATCGAGGAAGTCGAAAAAGCGACGGTCGTCGCGAACTCCGCGGGCGAAAAGTCGAAACCGGTCGAAACTTACCAATTCAAAGACGTTCGCGTTCTCGAAGCGGAAGAAGTCGAAAACGGCGCGCTGCGCCTCGTCGCGGGCGAAGGCGTTTCCGGCGAAACGACGATCTCCGTTTCCGGAACCGCCGCGGACGGTTCGACGCAGTTCAAAGAAATTACCGTCAAAGTCGTCGACGAAAAAGAACTCGACTCGCTGATTCCGAGCGAAATCGAAATGGTCGCCGGCGAAACGAAGACGTTCGAACTTCCCGCCGAATACGCCGGTTCGAAGCTGACGTATCAAATTTACACCGCGACCGGGCTCGAAGGCGTTACGGTCGAGCTGGGCGGCGACAAGGACGCGACGAACGTTTACGAAGTGAAAGCCGACTTGACCGGCGCGCAAACGACGAAACTAACGATCGTCGTCAAGAGCGAGGACGGCGCGATCTCCAAGACGTATTATCAACAACTTTACGTCGCTCCCGCCGCGCCGGAATTCGCGTTCGCCGACGACGTGAAACACGTCGATCTTAAAGACGGTTCGTTTATCGTCGCTTCAAACGCGGTCGACTCCGCGCTGACGATTTCGGTTGTTTCTTACTCCGCCGACGCGACGACGCTCGTCAAAATCGACGGCGTTCAACGAACGTTCACGGTCGTTTCGAAGACGGTCGACGCGAAAACCGGCAAGACGACGAGCGTTCTGCAGCTGAGCGGCAAAGAGGCCGAAAAACTTACGGACGGCGAACACACGATTTCCGTTTCGCAATACATTCCGGTCGACAACATTTCCGAACACGAAGCGCTTCACAGCAAAGCGACCGAAGCGACCGTTTTCGTCGACACGGAACCGCTCAAATTCACGAACGTCGACAAAGACGAGCCGCTCGTCGTCTTCTCCGGCGAAACCGGCGAACTCCAAATTTTGACGAACAAAGTCGACGCCGAAGGCAAGCCGCGTTCCGACGTTCAAGTCCTCTTCGGCGACGCGATTCCGAAATGCCTTTCGATCACGCCGGCCGGTCTCCTCAAATGGAGCGGTACGGAAGAATGCGTCGGCTCTTATCAAGTCGAACTTTTCGCTAAAGACGGTCTCGGGAACGAAGTCCGCGAAACGCTCCGCTTCACCGTCGTCGAAGGGCCGCTTTACAAAGTTAACGGCGAAACGAAAATCGACGAAGGCGGCAAGTTCGAGATTACGATCGCGGTCGACGAATCGGAACTCAAAGACAATCCGGCCGCTCCGTATACGTTCGAAATCGTCAAGAAACCGGAATTCGAAAACGCCGACGACGCCAACTTTACGTTGACGACGAACGAAGAGGGAACGAGCGCCGTTTTCGCTTGGACGACGAGCGAACGTCTCGGCCCCGGCGTTTACGAGTTCTCCGTCAAGTTGGCCGGAACCGACGGCGCGACCTCCTACGTTCCGCTGAAACTGACCGTTTTGGAAGTCAACGAAGCGCCGACGATTAAGTACGACGGCGAAACGACGCTCGAAACGAACGACGAATCGAAGTTCGAACTCCAGCTCGAAGTCTCCGACGCCGACATTCCGGCGCAAACGTTCACTTGGTCGCTCTCGCAAGGCGCGCCGTCTTGGTTGACGCTCGACGCGAAAACCGGCAAACTGACGGCGGACGCTCCGGTCGCCGGCGAGTACGCGTTCGAAGTCGTCGTCGTGGACGGCGCGGCGGCGAGCCAACCGCTGAAATTGACGTTGAAAGTCGCCGAGGTCGACCGCGTTCCGGTCTTCGACGAAATGAAAGAAACGACCGCCGAAACCGGCAAGACGTTTGAAACGACCGTCGTCGCCAAAGACCCGAACACCGCGAAAAACGCCGTCGTTTACGAACTCGTCGGCAAAGATTACCCGAAAGATTTTAAATTCGACGCGAAAACCGGCAAGGTTTCTTGGGCGATTCCCGCCGATTACCTCGACGCGGCGATCAGCGGCCAAACGTTCCAATTTACCGTCAAAGCGACCGAACAAGTCCTCGGCGAAGACGGCAAAACGCTTGAAAACGGCCTTTCGAGCGAAAAAACGTTTGAGATTTTGATCTCGAACGCCAAATTCGACGCGACGAAAGGCGCCGCGCCGACTTGGCCGACGCTCGAACCGCAAAGCGCGACCGCCGGGAAAACCTTCGAAACGACCGTCGAAGCGACCGCGCCGAAGGACGCCGCCGGCGTTCGGTACGAACTGGTCGGCGACAAGCTCCCGGAAGGTCTCAAAATCGACGCGGAAACCGGCAAAATTACTTGGGCGATTCCCGCCGATTACGTCGCCGACAAATCCGTCGAATCGGTCGTCGCGACGATCAAAGTGAAAGCGACGACGATCGTTAAGGCCGAAAAGGACGGCCCGACGTCGTTCGGCGGCTCGGCGGAAACGACGCTCGAGCTGACCGTTGTCAATCCGAACTTCAAGGAAGAAGCCGTTTACGTCGACTGGGCCGCTTGGCTCGACGCTTGGGTCGCGAACGCGCAAGCTCGCCTCGAAGGTTCCGCGGCGAACCTGCAAGAGTACCTCGACTCTTATTTGACGGCGGTCGACCAACGCGACGCGGCGCTGAAATCGGCGCAAGCGGAGTACGCCGCCGGAAAAACGTCGTTGACCGACTTTTTGAAAAAACGCGCCGAAATTCAAACATCGTTCTCGCAAACGACGACCGACGCCCGCGCCGATTTGGCGAAAAAAGACGCCGTCGTCGAAGAAACGTACCGCGAGGGCTTGAAATCGCTGAACGACGCTTACGACAAGTTGGCGGCGAGCGGCGAGATCGGCGCGCCCGGCTCGATTCGCGAAGAAGCGAAGGAAGCGGCGGGCGAACTTTCCGCGTCGACCGAATCGGCGGACGCGAATTTCCACCTCAAAAACACCGCGACCGGCGCGAAAGTCGCGACCGATTTGACGTCGGTCTTGAAACTTTGGCGCTCCGGTTACTCGTCGTCGACGATTTACGACGAAATTTACGGCGACGGTTTCGACGCGGAAGAAGAGCCCGGCGACGACGAATCCGGCGACAAAGACGAGTCCGGCGACAAAGACGAGTCCGGCGATAACTCCGGAGAAGGCGACAACGGCGAGTCCGGCGACAACTCCGGAGAAGGCGACAACGGCGAGTCCGGCGACAACTCCGGCGAAGGCGACAACGGCGAGTCCGGCGACAACTCCGGCGAAGGCGACAACGGCGAGTCCGG
>JAFSFF010000241.1 GCA_017435375.1 Thermoguttaceae bacterium | reverse complement strand
GTTCGACGCCTCTTTTCAACGGAAAAACGAGCGCCGGGCGTTCCTTCGACAGACTATCCGACGCCGATTTCGCCGACGCGCCGCTCGACGCCGTTCCATTTAACGTTGCGACAAACAACGGCGGAGCGACGCGGTTTCGCGTTTTTCTCGTCGACGGCGAGCTCGTTTTGACGCGCGACGACGACGAAATCGCTCGTTTTTCAACCGACGACGAAAACGATAACGCGACGGCGGCGATTTCGACCCCGTTCGTTCTCCTCGGCGACGTCGCTCGAGCGTTCGCGCCGGTTTTGCGCCGCGACCTTCACTATTCCGGCGTCGCCGAACAAACGCCGAAACCGCGCGCCGATCGTTCGAGCGGTTATTTTTTACTCGGCGACAACTCTCCGACGTCGCTCGACAGTCGGTTCGCCTCCTTTGGAACGGTCGACTCGGACGCGATCCTCTTCCGCGTCGCGCCGCCGCTCCGGAACGCGGATTTTTAGCAAACGATTTTCAAATTTTAATTCTCCCGCTTAACGATAAGGAACGTTTATGGCAACGCGCATTCCCTTAAACCCGCAAGAAATCAAACGCCGCGAAATGCAAGAAAAACTCGACCTGAGTATGGCGGAAATCGGTCTCTCGGTGCGAACGACGAACTGTCTCGACGAGCAAGGAATTTCGACCGTCGGCGAACTCCTCAAGTGCAAACGCTCCGATCTCTTAAGTATTCCGAACTTCGGCGAAAAAACGTTGGAAGAAGTCTTTAACGCCTTGGAAAAACTCGGTTTCTTCCGCGTCGAAAAACGTCGCGAAGCCGAATAAATCGCCGTCCAACATCCGCCGTCAACGACCAATAAACGCGCTTTGGCTTTTGTTCGCCCGTCGCGCTGCCGCGAACGACGAACGCTCAAGCGCGTTCCTCGAAGGATTCGCTCGATGCAAACGACCAACTCGACGCTCAAACGCCCGGAAGATTCGCTCGCCGCTTGGCGTCTCTCCGAATTGATTCTTCTCGGCGGCGTTTTTTCGCTCGGTCTCCTCATTTTGACGATTCACTTGGCGACTTGGGGCGTCGAGGCGCGCCGCGAAAAACGTCTTTTAACGCAAATCGATTGCGTCGTCGAGAGTCGCGTTCTCCGCCCGCGCGCCGACGAACGCGGCGTCGTTTGGTATCGTCCGGAAGTCAAAATCAGTTATCGCTTCAACGACGAAACGTTTGTAACGCAAACCTTTGAGCGCGCGACCCTTTCGGAAAACGGCGGCTTTCGTTTCGACCGCGACGGCGCGCTCGAAGCGTTGCGGCCGTTCGCGCCGGGCGTGCAAACGCGCTGTTGGGTGCGCGTCGACGACCCCAAACAAGCGTTTTTGCTGAAACCGTCGACGATTTGGGGTTGGATTTTTCTCGTCATTCCGGTTTCGCTGATTCTGTTCGGCGGCGGTTGGCTCGTCGTCCGCGTTCGCGACCGCTCGCTTTCTCGAGAAGCGCTCGCCAACGTTCGCCGTCAAAAGACGCGTTACCCGACCGTTCCGAACGTTCCGTCGCCCGCCGATTTTCCGGGCGTTCGGCTGGCGCGGCGGTTGCGACCGGACGTCAAAAAAACGTTCGCGTTCGGCGCCTCGACGTTGGGAACGCTCGTTTGGAACTTAGCGTCTTGGAGCGTCTTTATTTACGTCGTTTCGACGGCGGAAACGTCGACGGACAAAGCGCTTGCGTTTGTTTTCTTCGCGATCTTTTGCGGCGTCGGTTTCCTCTTCGGCTGTCGACTTTGGCGCTCGTGCCGCGTCGAACGGGTCGTCGGGTCGTCGGCGCTCGAAATTTCGGAACTTCCTATTTTTCCCGGGCGCAAAGTTCGGCTTTGTCTCTTTTTGCGAGGCCGCGTCGCTGCGAAACGCTTGGCCGTTTTCGTCCGCTGCGAGGAAGTCGCCCGCTATCTGCAGGGAACGAACGCGATCTGCAACCGTCGCGAAGTCTTTTCGCGAACGCTATTTACGAAGTACGACGTCGACGTTCCTTCCGGAGCCGAAGAAACGGAGGAATTTTCGACGACGTTGCCGCTCGGCGTCGCGCCGTCGTTCGAGGCGGAACACAACGAGATCGTTTGGAAGTTCGTCGTTCAAACGGAGTTCGCGGACGGCGAAACTTACGAGCGCGACTTCGGCGTCGTCGTTTATCCGGTCGTCGTTCCGGAGCGTTGACGTTCGCCGTTCGTTTCTCGCCGCTTAAAATAAAAGGACGCGACGTTTTGCGACGTCGCGTCCTTTCGTTTCTCGCCGTTTTTCTCGCAGTTCGTTTTTTAATCGCAAACTAAGCGTCCAAACGTTTTGCGTATTCTGGGTCGATCCAAGATACGTCGCCGAGCAGGTCGCCGAGCGGATCGATTTCAGTCGCGGAGAGGCCGAGCCAGTTGCGTCGGCGCCAACCTTCGGCGAACTCGTATTTCCCGGAGAGCCGCCCGACCGCCGCGTTCGCCTCGACCATCGAGTCGAGATAAGAGTCGAACCCCTGCGACGCGTCGAGCCATTCCTTTTGACTGCGATGACAAGCCAACGCCGAACGCTTAACGTCGAGAACCGTCGAAACGTCGACGTAACGCTCCGCGCGCACGAGCCGCCGCATCGCGTCGCGATTCCCGTGCGGTTGCGCGTGATAAACGGCGACGTCCTTAAAGGTCGGCGGCGTCGGCGGTTCGACCGGCGCGTTCGCCATACAGCGGCAAAAAGCGGCGGTCGCGGCCAAGCGTCCGGCGTTTTGGTGATCCTCCATATAGTCGGACGTCGATTGAGTCAACACTATATCCGGGTCGACTTCGCGGATAACGGCGATCAACTGGAGGAGCGTTTCGCGACGGTAAAAGACGTCGAGATCGTCGGTTAACGACTCGTGAAACGTCGCTCCGAGGAACGCCGCGGCGGCCGCGCCTTCCTCGCGTCGCGTTCGAATCGTTTCAAAACGACGCATCGTCGCGGAGCCCCAAGAGCCGTTCGCGATCGACATATAATGAATCGAGCAGCCGCGCGCTTTCAAGAGCGCGAGCGTTCCGGCCATCGTAAATTCAATGTCGTCCGGATGGCATCCGATCGCGAAAACGGTTTTCGACGCGGCAACGAAGGCGGATTTTTCTTGTTTTTCGTTCGTTTCGGCGGACACGCGACGGGCCTCCTTGCGTTAAAATAGAAAAAATAACAAAAATCGGCAAAACAAAAAAGCGGCTTCGCGTCAAACGAAAACCGCTTTAAGGTCGGCAATATCAACGATTGGCGAAATCGGAGTCGAGCGCGTACTCGTCGTGCGGGTCGTACGGGCAGAAGAAAGTCGAAATCTTTTGCGCGAATTTGACCGTAAACGTCTTTTGGAACTCGACTTCTTGATATTCCGACTTCGGAATCGGCGTCGGCGGATACGCGAAGTTCGGCGTCGACTGCCGCGCGAGCGTTTCGCCGTTTTTCACGTCGATCAAACGGACGAGCGCTTTGGCGTTGCCTTGATAAAATTGGGTCGAATGGTGAATTTCGAACGCGTCGATTTCGACGCCGATAACGTAATCCGCGCCGAGCTTCGCGCCCATTTTCTCGAAACTTTCCGACTTAAACGCTTCTTCGTCAAACATTTCTTCGACGCGTTCGTACGGAATCCATTCGAGCTTCTTCTTTTTCTTCCCTTTAATATTGTTCGACACGACGTAAGTAATGCTCGTCGCCAAGTCGGCGTTCGGGTTCGCTTGTCCGAAAAGATTCAAGTTCGAACGGCAAATAACGACCATTTTCGATCCTTTTGGAATCTCTTTCATTTGGTCGGCGAAAATCGCGGGCGCGTCGGTTCCGTTGATGAGGTAAAAGGGCATCATCAGCGCGCCGGCGCACCCGGCCGAGCAAACGAGCGTCGTCAAAAGCGCGCAAGCGGCGAGAATAAAGCGTCGTTGAACAAGCATTGTCGAATCCTTCGTTAAAACTGCGCCGAGCTTCCTTGCCGTCGCCGCTTCTCCTTAGCGGCGGGCGCGTTTTTGTTTGTTCGACGTCGGCGAGCGTTCGCCGAAGCGTCGCGGCGTCCGTCGTCGGCGCGCCGTCCTCTTTACTTATCGTCCGTCGCCGCCCCTTTGCTTAGCAAAAATTCGCTAAAATCGTCAAATTCATCCCAATTCACTTTCCCGGGCCGACAAGCGCGTCGACGAAACGGTCGACCGAAACGAATCC
>JAFSFF010000240.1 GCA_017435375.1 Thermoguttaceae bacterium | reverse complement strand
GGGGCGTTGGTTCGAACGGAAAAAAGAGCCGCCGCGACTCGAACGAACGCGTCGCGGCGGCGGACAAGGGGAGCGAAAATTATTCGCGGACGACGATAACGCGGTCGATAAAGACGGCGTCGACTTCGCCCGGGCGTTTCGGCGGCGCGAACCAAATGTATTGCGACGGTTTCAGCTCGAGCAAGCCGAGGTCGACGCAAGTATAATCGGGCTTCGCGATTTCTTTGACCGACAAGTCTTTATGCGCCGTTCCGCGTTTCGCGTCTTCGTCGTAAACGCCGAGCGTCATCGCGGAGCCGTCTTGAGCGGAAGCGTCGGCGCGGACGAAAGCGTAAACGCGGTATTTCGGCGCTTCGCCTTCCGCGAGTTCCTTGCCGGACGCCGACTTCAAGCGGGCGAGCGTCGACGGGAAACGCCAGTTCGTCGCCCATTCGAAGTGCGTTCCGGGCATCTTTACCGCGCGACCGTTCGAGGCGGCGGCGTCTTTTTCGACGAACGTCCACTTGCCGAATTGATTTTTGTTCATATCGTATTCTTGGACGTCGAGCCAAGAGCCGAGCGGGAGGTCGGCGCAAACTTCCGGCGCGGGCGGGTCGGAACCGTCGTAACCTTCGTAACGGTCGATCAGCTCTTGCTTGAAGTTTTTGAAACCTTCCGGCGAGTCGGCTTCGCGGCTGCGGGTGAGGCCGAATTCGTCGAGCGTCGCGCTGAAATCGAGCGCCGCCTTATGCGGATCCGCCGGGCCGACGAACTCGATACCGGTCAGTTTCGACTCGAGCGCCATTCGACGGTACTCTTGCAACCAAACGAGATCGAGCGGGATGCGTTCGCGGCGAACCTTCTTGACGAGACCGGCGAAACGCTCCGGATTTTCCGCTTCGAGCCTCTTCGCAATTTCGAGCGCTTCGTTTTGAAGGCGCGTCGCTTCGTTCAGCGAAGCCGGGTCGAGCCAATCGTTCGTCGACGTGCGGTAAATGCCGAGATAAACGTTCGACTTTTCGACCGCGTTCGAGAGAACGTCGAAATAACGTCCGTAAATCGGAACGAGTTCCGGCGCGTAATAACCGGCGACGAACTCGTCGACGAGCGCTTTCGGGTCGAGCGACGGGTTCCAAAGGAGTTTCGCGATCACCCAAGCGCGGAGCTGAACGAAGTCGCCCGTTTCCGCTTGATAGTCGCCTTGTTCGAAGAGCCCGACGACGTTGTGATCGACGTAAAAATCGATGTTCGGGTCGAGAACGCGGTAGTTCGGGAACGGAAGGAGGTAAAGGGCGAAGTCGGTAACGTAGTCCCAAACGAAGAGCTTGTCGGCGATTTTGCTCCAGCCTTCGACGTCTTCGCGGAACGTCTTATTTTGTTCCGACGCAAGGGGTTGCGAGAACGAACACTCGATCGAGCAAAGCCGAATAACGACGTTGTCGCGCGGACGAGCGATCTTCGGCGGCTTGCGGGTGTATTGGTAGGCGAGCGTTTCGACGTAAACGTTCGGGAACTCTTTCTCGACCGCTTCCGCGACCTTGTTGACGCCGTAAAGGAGCGAACCGGCGGGCGAGCCGTTTTCTTCGTCGATTTTGCGGCACTTTTCGCATTGGCAGTTGCCGCGCCAGTCGTTTTGACTGATCGAGAGGAACGACGCCTTGGGGTTTTTGCGCAACGCTTCGAGCGCGTTTTTCGTCATCTCGGCGAGCATTTCGTCGTTCGTGAAACAAAGTTGCGTCCCGGGTTCGTGGATTTGCTCCGGTTTCAGTTCCGCGACCAATTCGGCGTAACCTTCCGGCGAACCGGCCCAAGCCGGCCAACCGACCTTGCGAACGCCGTCGATTTCCGAGAACCATTCCGGGTGTTCGCGGTAATATTTCGCCGGCGGAATCAGTTGATAAGCGGAGTGAACGAAGTATTGGAAGCGGTGGCGGTCGCCGAATTCCGGCGGAGCGGGGGAGCCGTTGCCGTTGCACTTGAGCCGCGCCGCGAAAACGCCGTTGCTCGTAACGTCGCGATAAAACGAGTCGCGATATTCGAGTTTCGGCGCGTAAGCGTAATCGAGTTCGTCGACTTTAACGACGGCGCTCTTCGGAACGGTCGTTTCGGCCGACGTCCACCAACGGACGCCGAGGCGCGTTTCGAGGAACTCGTAAACGGCGTAAAGGGAGCCGCGTTGGGCGTGCCCGGTCAAGACGATCGAGTCGCCGACGCGCTTCATAACGATACCGTCGTAGTCGAGTTTCGACTCGTCGACGGCGGCGCCGAGGAGTTTTTGCGAGAGCGGGCCGGGGCCGACGACGATAAACTTCGCGTCGGTTTTGCCGGCGGCGTCTTTTTCGGCGAGGATCGGGAGTTCGACGCCGGTCGCCTGCGCGAAGTAGGAGCGCAGTTCGTTCGCGGCGGTTTGCTGGACGGGAGTCGGAGCGTCCGGAAGAACGATCGCGTAATCGGAGCGACCGTTTTCCGCCAAAACGAGGTCGGCGGCGAAGGCCGACGCGGCGCCGGTTCCGACCAAGAGCGAGAACGCCGTCGCGACGCAAAGGAGCGCCGACGAAAGCGCGGGGAACGATAAACGTCGCATAAAATTCCTTTCGTGATGAAAAACGGGAGGGAAAACCCGTTCGCCGCGCCGAAAACGGGGGGCGAACGGACGAATCGAATTAAAATTTTGTCGTTATTCTATAGGAATGCGTTTTCGCGGACGGTCGAACGCGCTTTATTCGGCGTCGGACGTCGCGTCGGCTTCCGAGGTTTCCGCTTTTTCCGGATTTAACGTTTCTTCCGGCGTTGCGTCGTCTTGCGTCGCGTCGAGGGAGAGCGTTCCGAGGAGGTAATCGACGGCGCGGTCGAGTTGCGGGTCGAAGTAAGGCGCGCGGCCGGACGGAGCGAACGTCGTTTCCGACGCGGAGGCGTTTTGGGGATTTTTCGAATCTTTAGGCGTTTCCGGATGGAACGCTTCCAACGCCGTTTCAGGGTCGACGCCGAGTTCCGCCAACGCTTCCAATCGAGCGAACGCGTCGGACGTTTGCGCGGCGCGGCGGAGAAGCGCGTCGGTTTCGGCGGTCGCGAACGCGAAAATTCGGGGGTCGGCGACGCCGGTTTCCGGGCCGGAAACTCGAACGGCGCGGAGAAGGCGGCGGTAAAAACGTTCCGACGGCGTCAACTCGACCGCGAGCGCGGCGTCCGGGGTAACGCCCCAAGTTTCGTCGCCGTCGATTCGCCGAATCGGCTTCCCGGACGGGCGGAAAAATTGAGCGGTCGTAACGCGCAACATTCCGAAGTTAAACGGAAGCTCGTAAAGACTTTGGATCGTTCCTTTGCCGTAAGAGCGCGTTCCGCCGACCGCGGCGATTCCGGCGTCTTGGAGCGCCGCCGAAACGATCTCCGACGCGCTCGCGCTTTCGTCGTCGACGAGAACGACGACTCGGAACGCCTTTTTCGGACGGTCGGTTCCGCGGAAGAGACGCTCGACGGCGTCGTCGCGGTCGCGCACTTCGACGATCGTCGCTCCGGCCGGAACGAACTCGTCGCAAATCGAGACCGCGTCCGGAAGAAAGCCGCCCGGGTTGCCGCGGAAGTCCAAAATAACGGACGAAACGCCCGCTTTTTCGAGCGAGTTAAGCGCGGCCAACGTTTGCGGCGTCGTCGCGTCGGCGAACTGTTCGATCGCGACGTAACCGATTTCCGGATAATCTTTTAGCGTGTATGTCCAATCGCCGTTTTCGTCGAGCCGGTCGCCGGAGACGACGTCC
>JAFSFF010000239.1 GCA_017435375.1 Thermoguttaceae bacterium | reverse complement strand
TCAACGGTTCCGAAACGCCGCGTCTTACGTTCGAGTTCGCGGCGCCGGAAGCGGTCGGAGTCGAAACGGCTCGCGCGACCGTCGTCGCGACGCCGACGCAAGGCGAACCGCTCGAAATCGTTTATTCGTTGGAGTTAGAATCCGCGTCGCAGTTTGTTCCGTTCGAAACGCTCGACTTCGGCGCTTCAAACGGTCGCGTTTCGGCGAACGTCGACTTTACGCCTTATCTTCAACGCCGGGGCGCGGTTCCGTCGCCGTCGTTCGCGAATTCCGGCGCGATCGCGAACTTCGAAACGAACCAATCTTGCGGCGGCGACGCGCGGTCGGGCTACTTCCTCCATCCGCCGTATACGGGGGGGCCGACCGGGCGAACGTATCTCCGTTTCGACTTTGAAGTTCCGAACGAACCGGCGACGTTCCGCGTCGACGTCGGCAAAAAAGACGAAAGCCACCTCGGCGACGGGATTCGGTTCCAAGTCGCGGTCGCTCGATTCGCCGACGACGGTTCGATCGCCAGCGAGCAAACGCTTGCGGAAACGACGGTTGCGAAACACGAATGGAAGCCGCTCGAAGCCGATTTGAGCGCGTTCGCCGGAAAGAAAGTTTCGTTGCTCGTCGTCGCCGACGTCGGGTCAAACGACGATTCGTCCGGCGACTGGGGCGTCGCGTCGAACCCGCGCCTCGAATCGTCGGAACAAACGCTCGTTCGGCGGTTGAAAAACGTTTCGATCGTTAAGTAAGTCGCGACGTTTCCCCGCCGCCGTTTGGAAAAGTCGTCGTTCGGCGCGGCGGCTTTTCCATTTTTATTCGCCGACGCGACGGGCCGAGTTAAAAGCGGATTTCGCCCAAAAATTTCGCGAAAAAAACTTCCATTTCGGCCAAAAATCGGTTATAATAGACGGCGCGTCGACGCTCCAAGCGGCGGCGTTTCCCGTTTTCCTTTCCCTTACCTTTCCCACGAAATTCCCGACAAAACGTCGTTCCGCCAAGCGTTAGCGAAGCGGAAGCGTTCGTCGGCGGAGCGTTTTATGTCCGACAAAAAATACGATATCGGCCTCGTCGGCGCCGGCGTCATGGGCCAAAACCTCGCTCTTAATATGATCGACCGCGGTTTCAGCGTCGCCGTTTACGACCTCGCGGCCTCGCAAACCGACAAATTCCTCGCCAAAGACGAAGCGAAGTCGAAAGGCGACGCGCTGACCGGCGCTTACACGCTCGAAGAACTCGCGTCGAAGCTGAAAACGCCGCGCAAAGTCCTCATGATGGTTACCGCGAAAGACCCGGTTCCGGCGCTCGAAAACGCCCTTTACCCGGATCGCGCTCCGGTCGACGCCGTTCTCGACGCGCTCTTGCCGCACCTCGAACCGGGCGACGTCGCCATCGACGGCGGGAACACGCACTTCAAAGACACCGAGCGTCGCGTCAAATTCCTCGCCGAACGCGGAATCCGCTTCGTCGGAAGCGGCGTTTCCGGCGGCGAAGAAGGCGCCCGCAAAGGCCCGAGCCTAATGCCCGGCGGCGACCCGGAGGCTTGGCCGCTCGTTCAGCCGATCTTCCAAGCGATTTCGGCGAAAGTCGGCCCGAACAACGACGTTCCGTGTTGCGATTGGATTGGAAACGGCGGCGCGGGCCATTACGTTAAGATGGTTCACAACGGCGTCGAATACGGCGATATGCAGCTCATCGGCGACGCGTATTGGATTCTCAAAAACGCCGTCGGCGCGACGAACGAAGAACTCGCCGAAATCTTCGGGCGCTGGAACCGCGAGGAACTCGACAGCTATTTGATCGAAATCACCCGCGACATTTTCACCGTCGTCGACCCGAAAACGAAAAACGGCCTCGTCGACGTTATCCTCGACGCGGCGGGAGCCAAGGGCACCGGGAAATGGATGAGCCAACACGCGCTCGACCTCGGCGTCCCGAGTTCGCTCGTTACCGAAGCGGTTTACGCTCGGTCGATTTCGTCGCTGAAAGCGGAGCGCGTCGCCGCGAGCCGCGTTCTCTCCGGCCCGACGAACGTCCGTTACTCCGGCGACCGAGCCGAGTTTATTAATCAAGTGAAGCAAGCGCTTTACGCGTCGAAAATTTGCAGTTACGCGCAAGGGTTCGCCCAACTTCGCGCCGTCGCGAAGGAGTTCGGCTGGACGCTCGACTTGGGCCGAATCGCGCTCCTTTGGCGCGGCGGCTGCATCATTCGCGCCGTCTTCCTCGAACGGATTAAAGAGGCGTTCGACGAGAACCCGAACCTCGAAAACTTGCTCCTCGCGCCCTATTTTAAAGCGGCGGTCGAAAACGCGCAAACCGCTTGGCGCAACGTCGTTAAGACGGCGGTCGAACTCGGAATCCCGGCGCCCGGTTTCGCGACCGCGCTGACGTATTTCGACGCGTACCGCTCGGAACGCCTCCCGGCGAATCTCATCCAAGCGCAACGCGACTATTTCGGCGCCCACACGTACAAGCGCGTCGACGACGAAACCGGCGCCGCGCATCACACCGACTGGATCGCCGAAAAGAAATAACGCCGCGCAAGCGTTAAAAGCGGTCGTCCAAAACCGCCTAACTTACCCGTCTTAACGCTCCTTGTCGCGACGGTCGCCGTTTTTAAGCGTTCGACCGTCGCGCCGGGGGGGGGGGTTCGCGCTTCTTGCCAACGTAGCTATCTCATCCATTTTCGCCATCTTAACGCCGACGCAATCTTTTCGGCAAAAACTCGCCGCGTTTCCTAAAAATCGTTGACGCGGCCCCTTCGTTCCGTTAAAATAAGGGCGCGTTCTCCGTTTTCGGCGTTCGCGACCGCTTCGTTTCGCCTTCCCGTTCCCCTTTGACGCAAGGAGCCGACGATG
>JAFSFF010000238.1 GCA_017435375.1 Thermoguttaceae bacterium | reverse complement strand
GCCCGGGCCGCCTTGTCCCGGCGCTCCCGGAAAACCGCCCGGGCCGCCTTGTCCCGGCGCTCCCGGAAAACCGCCCGGGCCGCGTTGTCCTTGCGCCCCTTGCGCTCCGTTTTGCGGACGTTCGCGACGAGCGCTCGGCGCGGCGCCCTCTTCTCCGTCTTGCGGACGTTGCCGACGGCGAGCGTTCGCGGCGCCCTCTTCCCCTTCGGCCGTTCGACCCGGTCGACGACGTTCGGCGTTCGGGCCGCCTTCGCCCGGAGCGCCCGGACGACCTTGCGGGCCGTCGAATCGCGGCGCGAGTTCCTCGGTCGACAAAACGCCGTCCGAGTCGCCGTCGAGCGCTTTCGCGCCCTTGGCGAATTCCGTTTCAAATTTCGCAATATCGATCTTATTTTCTTCGCCGCGCGCCGCTTGGATCGCCTCCATACGAACGCGAGTCAACGTAAAGGCGCCCGGCCGTCCTCCGCCGAATCCCGGCCCCCCCGCTCTTCCCGGAGCCCCGTTCGGAGCGCCCGCCGATCGAGCGTTCGCCGGTCGTTCGGGAGCGGCGGGAGCGTCCGTCGCGGCGGCGTCCGCGGTCGGAGAAGTCGCCGGAGTCGCGACGGTCGCGGTCGCCGCCGCTTGCGGACGACGACGATTTTGAGCCGCGCGTTGTTGAGCGTCGACCGGAGTCGTCGTCGCGACGCCGAGCGCTAAAATCAAAAACGTCAAAAATTCTTTTTTCATCGCAAATTCCTTGAAGTGTTCCAAAAATCCGTTTACGCGACGTCGACACATCGCAAGCGTCGTTATTCAAACGTTTTCCGCGAAAAGCGTTAAACGTTCGTCGACGCCGCTCGTCGCTTTGAAATCAACGCGAAACGTCGTTTTGCCGTTTTCGTCGCGCCGCTAACCAGTATTAAACACTAAACCGGCGACGATGTTTCATTTATTTTTTATATTTAAGCAAAATTTTCTATAATTACGCGACGCCAAACCGTTACAATCGTTAAATTCAATAAAACCAACGCGACGCGTCTCAATCGCGAAACCGCTAAATTCTCCTCAGTCTTTTTTATTAACGTCGAGGTTAAACTTTTCAGACGAAAAATTGGAAAAAACGTCAAAACACGACGTAAAATTCGCCGAAAAATAAAAACTAAGGGAAGATTTTAAAAAATTCCGCCCTCCCGCCTTGTTAAAAGTCGCGTTTCGTTTACGATAAAAGGAAGCGTTGTTCCGCGGCGGCGGAACCCTGAAAAAGTCGCTCGTTCGGCTCGCCGTTCGCGCTTCCTTCGAACGCCCTCTAAGCGGCTGTCCGTCCCCCATTTTACCTAAACGCCTTAATTATGAGTAAAAAAGAAGTCGTTATTACCGGTTTTGACGTTTTAAGTCCCCTTGGAGTCGACCTCGATTCTTTTTGGAGCGCGCTCGTCGAAGGCAAAAGCGGCGTTTCCCATCTCGAATCCCTCAAAACCGCTTCCGAAAAACGCTTGGTTGGCGCCGCGGTTCCCGACTTCCGTCCGAAGGATTACGTTAAGCCGAAGAAAAACATTAAAGTGATGAGCCGCGACATCCAAATGGGCGTCGTCGCGGTTACGCGCGCTTGCCAAAACGCGAATCTCGTCGTCGAAGGCGACGAACGTTCGGTTCATCCGGAACGTATCGGTTGTATGATCGGTTGCGACTTAATCGGGCTCGAACTCGAATTCCTCCTCGACGCGTTTCGCGCCGGCGTCGCCGACGGCAAACACGACTTCTCCACTTGGGGCCCCGCCTCGATGGCGAAGATTATGCCCCTTTGGATGTTGAAATATCTCCCGAATATGATCGCCAGCCACGTCGCGATCTCGTTGGACGCTCGGGGCCCGAACAACACGCCGACGCTCGATCGCGGTTCCAGCTTGGCCGCGCTGATGGAAGCCTGTCGCGTTATCGAACGGGGCGACGCCGACGTGATGATCTGCGGCGGCGTCGGGAACAAGATCAACCCGACGATTTACGCGCGCGGCGGAGCCTACGACTTGGCGCCTTGGACGGAAACGCCGGAAGATTTGCCGCGTCCGTTCGACAAAAACCGCGTCGGCACGGTGATCGGCGAAGGGGGCGCCGCGTTCGTTTTGGAAAGTAAAGAATTCGCGCTCGCTCGCGGCGCCAAGCCGTTGGCGACGATTCTCGGTTTCGCCGAAGCGTTGGAACCGACCGCGAAATTTGGAATCCAACAAGGCGCCGTCGAACGCGCTTGCCGTCTCGCGCTCGAACGCGCCGGACGAACCGCCGCCGACCTCGGGCACGTCAACGCCGACGGTCTCGGCGTTAAAGACGACGCCGTCGAAGCCGCCGCGCTCGCGAACGTCGTCGGCGACGTTCCGGTTTATTCCGCCAAGGGCGCGTTCGGCAACCTCGGGAGCGGAACCGGCGCCGTCGAGTTGGCCGCTTCCCTCTTGGCCGTCGAAAACGGAACCCTTCCCGCGACGCGCAACTGCGACGAAATCGCCGCCGACTGCCCGATCAACGTCGCTCGCGGCGCCGCCCAACCGCTCGAAAAGAAGACCTTCTTGAAGGTCAACAACACGAACGGCGGTCGTTCCTTCGCGGTCGTCCTCGAAAAATAATCGCGCCGCGTCGTTTTTTCCCGAAAATTTGTTTCGTCCGATAAAAACGACGCCGCGACCTTAGAAGCCGATTTTGCCGCTAAAATTCGTTTTAACGGCGAAATCGGCGTTTTCCGTAAAAACGGAACCCCAATTTCAACGTCGTCCTCCTCCGACTTTACCGTTTTTGTCGTTTTTAACGACCGAAGCCTTATTTCGCTTCGGAGTCGAAACGGCGCGTTTCCGCTTGCATCGAACCGGAACGCCGCGCCGCCGACGCCGACGCTTGAAAGACGTTATTATTAATGGGCGTTGCAAAAGTTGCCATCATCGGCCGACCGAACGTCGGCAAATCGAGTATTTTTAACTGGCTGATCGGCGAACGCGTTTCGATCGTCGACTCGGTCGCCGGCGTTACGCGCGACCGCGTTTCGTTCCTCCTCGACATTGGGCTCGACGGCGTCGACGAAAAGTACCTCGCGCCGACGCTCGCCGAACCGGAAGAGGAAACGGAAGACGTCGTTTTTCTCGATCCGGTCGCCGAAAACGACGACGAGGAAATCGCCGAAGAAGACGGCGCGCTCCTCGATTTTGAAGACGAAGACGCGCCGTTCGAACCGGGCGCCGACGTCGACGACGCGGAAGCGGACGCCGACGAAGACGAAGAGTTCGACGAAGCGGACGAATACGAATTTAACGAAGAAATCGACGAAGCGGAAGATTCGGAAAACGCGGAAGAAACCGACGACGCCGAGTTTGACGAAGAAATCGACGAAGCGGAAGACGCGGAGCCGGAAACGCCCCGTATTTCGGCGCGTTTGATCGAGCTGACCGACTCCGGCGGGATCGGAATCGTCGACAAAGACGACCTCTCCGCCGACGTCGAGCAACAAATCCAGCTGGCGATCGACGCCGCGGACTTGATTCTCTTCGTCGTCGACGCTCGCGACGGAATCGCCCCGCTCGACCAATACGTCGCGGAGCGGTTGCGCAAGTTGAACGTTCCGATTTTGCTCGTCGCGAACAAATGCGACGGCGACGCGCAAGAACTCGACTCCCGCGAATTTCATCGTTTCGGTTGGGGCGTCGTTTCGGTCAGCGCGAAGCAAAAGCGCGGTCGCGTCCGCTTAATGGAAGAGATCGAAAAAGCGCTCCCGATTTCGGCGTTTTTCGACGGTCGCGGCGACAATTACGAAGACCCGGCGATGAAAATGGCGATCGTCGGCCGCCGCAACGTCGGCAAAAGCACCTTCGTCAACACGTTGGCGCAAGAGGAACGCGTCATCGCCAGCCCGGTGCCCGGCACGACCCGCGACTGCGTCGACGTTCGTTTCGAAATGAACGGTCAAACGTTCGTCGCGATCGACACGCCCGGCTTTATGCGCCGCCGCCAACTTTCGACCGACCTCGACTTTTACGCGCTGACCCGCGCCGAGCGGAGCATTCGGATGGCCGACGTCGTCCTGATGTTCTTCGACTGCTCGCAACGCATCAGCAAAATGGACAAGCAACTTGTTTCATTAATCGAAGAACACAACAAACCCTGCATTTTCGTCGTCAATAAATGGGACAAAATGCAGGAGCATATGCTGACCGAGCGTTGGGGCGAGTACCTCCGCGAGACCTTCGCGACGATGTGGCACGTTCCGATCGCCTTCATTACCGGCATGACCGGCAAAAACGTTAACAAACTCCTGCAACACGCGCAGATGTTGAAGCGTCAAAGCCGGATGCGCATTTCGACGAACCGCTTGAACAAGTTGATCGTCGCCGCGATGAACCACACGCCGCCGCCGCTCTTCCACTACCGGAAGCCGAAAATTTATTACGCGACGCAAGTCGCGGTCGCGCCGCCGACGATCGTGTTGTTCTGCAATATGCCGGACGCGTTCACGCCGAGCTACCGCCGTTTCTTGCTGAACGTCCTTCGCGACGAGCTGCCGATCGGCGAAGTCCCGATTCGTCTCCTCTTCCGGAAACGGGAAAGCGACGACTCGACCGACGAAATCGACCGCAAACGTCTCACCTGACGCCGAATCCGATCGTTCTCGCCGCCCCTTTTTGTCGTTTTTAACGGTTTTAGCGCCGTTTATCCTAAGCCGTCGACGTTTTATCGTCGGCGGCTTTTTTTAGTTTCTCTCTTTTTTGCCTCTCCTCTTCCCGCCCTATTCCCCGCAGTTCTCCTATTCCTTATGTTTGCGAGGCGCAAGTCGACTTTTCGTCCGTTTTTTTCCGAAAAATTTGCAATTTTGGAACTTTGTTTCCCTCCTTTCCGTCCAAAACGCGTCGTCGCGAGCGTTCGCCCGTCGTTTTCGCCTTTTTTCCTTTTCATCGCGCCGTTTTCGCTTTTTCGCCGCAAGGAGCCGAAATATGTCGACCGCCGTTCACTCGATTTCGCCCAATCTCGACGACGCGTTCGTCTTTGGCGCGCCGTCGCTTAAAGCGCCCAAAACTCGCGCTAAAGTCGCCGAACCGCCGCGCAAAGCTCGCGTCGACCAAGCGGCTTCTTCGCCGCGCTCGTCCAATTCGGAACGTCGCCCGGTCGCAAAATCGCCGCGACCGCTCCATTTTATCGCCGCGACGCTTCGCAAGCAAAACGCGACGCTCGCCGGTTGCGCTCGTCGACTTGGGCTCGCTCCGGCTGAAGCGGCGGCGCAAACACGTCCGGACGCCGATCTAACCCTTTCGCAACTTTACGCTTGGCGCGACGTCCTCGACGTTCCGACGTCCGAGCTTCTTCCGCTCGAAAACGTCGTTCCCGATCCGATTCGCAACCGCGCGCTTCTGCTCCGAACGATGAAAACGGCTCGACAACTTCAAGATTTAAGTCGAGGAACGCGCCTCGAACGGGTCGCCGCGTCGTTGGTCGATCAGTTGATCGAGTTGATGCCGGAATTAGCGGAAGTTCCCGCTTGGCCGGCGGTTGGGCAGAGTCGAGCGCCGCGCGAAACCGGCGTCGCGACGCGGCGAGTCGACGCGGCTTTTTCTCGTTTTATCGAAGAACGCTCCTAAAAGAAACGTTCGGCGGTCGGCGTCGACCGTTTCTTTTTATTCGTTTAAACTTCTCCAAACCGCCTAAAACGCGACGCGGCGTTTGCCTCAATGTTGCCAAACGCGACGATTCCTCCGATTAGAACGAACAAACGGAGGCAAATTTTGAAAAGACGGGCGTTTTTAGGACGCGACGTCTTGCTAAAGTGAAAAAAGTCGGCACAATATAAGAAAGTCGACGTAAATCGTTGCGTTTTTCGGCGCGTTTTTGTTCGCGAAGTCAAACGGTCGATTCGGTTGCGCGACTCCTTGTCGCTCGCGCTGCCTCGGAGTCCGTTCGGCGCTTTATTTTCCGCCGTTTCCCCTATAATTTACCGTCGTTTTCGCGCAATGTTGTTAGCCAAAGAAGAATACGTCGAACAAACGTTTTTTTTCCGAACGTTTCGCGAACGATTGGACGCGGGTTTTTCGTCCCAAGAAATCCTTTACGGAATGAAAAACGAAATTCTCGCCGCAACTAATTTGCCGACCGCGATTTCCATTGTGTTGACGGAAGTCAAACTTTCCGGTAAAATGTATTTGGCGACGCGGCGGCTTCCGCACTATTTCACGCCGTTTCAAACGTTTGTTTTCGAGGAGGCGGAGCGCGAAGACGGACGTTTCGATTTTCGGGTCGCGCTCAAGATATTGGAGCGAGAAGCCGATTACCGTTCCAAAGAACCGACGCCGCAAGGAACGTTTTTTTACCAATTTGAAACGCTTAGCCGCAATCGACTCGGCTTCGACCGCGGTTTGGAAGCGATCGCGAACGACCCGATTTTTGACGACGATTGGCGACGTTGGATTAACGTCGTGTTGCGTCGGCAAATCGGTTTCGTCGACGTCGCCGACCTCGTTTACGTTCGAAGCGCGCATTACGAGAAACGCGAAGGCGAAGAGGCGGAAGCGACCCTTTTCGGCGAGCGCGAAGGCCGAATCGCTCGCGCTTCGCGAGGCCGCGATCCCCTTTTTTTGTTCTCGGCGTTGGCTCGGCACCTCGGTTATCCGGCGGTTCCGCGCATACGTCGCCTTCAGGAACGCGAAGAATTTACGTTGCACGACTTGCGCCGTCAAGTCGAGCAGCTGGAACACCGCGTTCAACTATTGCAAGAAGAGTTAAAAGGCGGAATCAATATCGAACGTTTTTACGTCAAGAAAAATTAACGTTTCCCTCGACGTCGCCGACGTTTGCGACCGTTTTTTAGAAACGCGTTGTTTTTTTAGCGACGTCGCTCGTTTTTCGAACGTTTTTAACGGTTTTAATCGAGACTTCCGACAACTCGTTTTGCGAAAATAACTTAGAATAAGCCGAAAAAACAAAAAAAACGACGAAAACCGCTTGACAAACCGGACGTTCGTTTTAAAATGTTTTCCATATTGAACTTAAAAACAACAGCTCGCCCGGCCGTTTGAGTCGGCAAGTTTTCAACGACGCATTTCGTCGCCGCGTATTAAGAAAGGAATATTATGACCAAAAAGGAAGTCGTTCGTTTGGTCTCCGATAAAACCGGACTTTCGCAACAAGAAGCTAAAGAAGTCGTTCAAACGACTTTCGATTCGATTATCGAAGTTTTGGTGAAAACGGGTCGCCTTGAACTCCGCAACTTCGGCGTTTTCGCCGTGAAACGTCGCGCCGCTCGCAACGCCCGCAATCCCCGCACCGGCGTCGAAGTTTGGGTGGACGAACACGAAACCGTCGCGTTCAAACCGGGTAAAATGATGGTCGCGCAAGTTCAAACCGAACGTAAAAAGCGCGCCGCCAAAGCGACGAAAAAAGCCGCGAAAGCTCCGAAAGCCGCGAAAACCGCGAAAAAAGCGCGCTAGTCGAAGCGTTTGTTAGCCGCGTTCGCGACGACGTAAAAAAACGGGCTTCCTTTCTTTACGTCGTCGCGAATATTTTAGAGTTTCCTTCCTAATTTCTCAAAAATTTAGAGAAAATTCGAAATTGGCGCTTGAAAAAACCGAAATATCAAGTATACTGATTGTATAAGTTTTGGAGAGGTGGCAGAGTGGTCGAATGCGCGGGTTTGCTAAACCCGTGAGCCCGTAAGGGCTCCGCAGGTTCAAATCCTGTCCTCTCCGCTCCGAAAGTCTCGCGATTAAGCGAGACTTTTTTTGTTTCTTGGCGTTTCTTTCAACGCTTGCCCAAGAATTCGACGTTGCCTTTCTTCCCTTTCGCGCAATTCCCGTCGACTTTTCCCCAAGTCCGAGCGCGTTTCTTTGAGTCGATTTCTGCGCCGCGTAAAAAAAACAAAAAATCTCAAAACGGGTCTTGCGTTTGCGCCAATTTCGGTTATAATGGCGTTATAAGTTTGGAGAGGTGGCAGAGTGGTCGAATGCGCGGGTTTGCTAAACCCGTGAGCCCGTAAGGGCTCCGCAGGTTCAAATCCTGTCCTCTCCGCTCCGAAAGTCTCGCGTTTAAGCGAGACTTTTTTTATTTCTTGCCGTTTAAAACAAGCGTCGAACGCGGTTCCGCCTTCTCTCTTCGCCGCCAAGACAAGTTCGCGCCTTCCCGACTTGCCGAAGTTAAAATCAACGTCAACAGGCGTTTACCGACGCCCTCCAAACGCCGCCTCGTTTGTTCCGCTCTTTTTCAAGCGCGTTGTTTCCCGAAATAATCGTCGTTTACAACGCGACGAAACAAAAAAAGCGTCCCGACCGTTCGTCGAGACGCTTATTTTTTGCCCAAACACGCCGATTATCGCAACGCGATCCCGCACCTCGCGCACTCGCGAATCATCTCCGGCGGCCAAATCGACGCTTGCACTTCGCCGATATGAGCGCAGCGGAGGAAGAACATACAAAGCCGCGACTGCCCGATCCCGCCGCCGATCGAAAGCGGCAACTCGTCGTTCAACAACGCTTTATGGAACGCCAACTCGCGCCGCTCTTCGCAACCTTCCAACTTCAGTTGCTTCAAGAGCGCCCGTTTGTCGACGCGAATCCCCATCGAGGAAAGTTCGAGCGAACGTTTCAAAATCGGGTTCCAAAGGAGAATATCGCCGTTCAACCCAAAGTAACCGGGCTCCGTCTCCGAACTCCAGTCGTCGTAATCCGGCGCGCGCCCGTCGTGTTTTTCGCCGTTCGACAGCTTATGCCCGACGCCGATAAGGAAAACGGCGCCGTATTTCCGCGTAATTTCGTTTTCTCGTTCTTTCGGCGACAAATTCGGATATTCGTTCAACAAATCCTCCGCTTGCACGAACGTAATTTGCTCGGGCAAAATCGGACGGATGTGCGGATATTCGTTGTACACGCCGCGTTCGACGTCCTTAAAAACGTCGTAAATCGCCTCGACGACGTCGCAAAGATAGTCGAGATTGCGGTCTTCCGGCGCGATCGTTCGCTCCCAGTCCCATTGATCGACGTAAAGCGAGTGAATATTGTCGAGTTCTTCGTCGGCCCGGATCGCGTTCATGTCGGTGTAAATCCCGTAACCGGGCGGCATTTGGTACTGCGCCAACTTCATCCGCTTCCACTTCGCCAACGAATGCACCACTTCGGCGCGGCGGTCGTTCATATCCTTAATCGGAAAGGAAACGGCTCGTTCGACGCCGTTTAAATCGTCGTTCACGCCGGTTCCGGAGAGGACGAAAAGAGGCGCGGTAACGCGACGCAAGTTCAATTCCGTCGCGAGCCCCTCTTGAAAGTCCTCTTTTAAAAAGAAAATCGCCTGCTCCATCAACTCCGGAACAAGTTTCGGCGCGTATCCGGAAGGAAGTATTAAGGACATAACGACGCTCCTTTTCGCAACAAAAACGCTATTTTACCACAAAAACGGTTTCCGCAACGCTTTGCGCTCAACGTCTTCCCAAGACGTTCGACGCTTATTTTCGTTTTCGCCAATAATACCGTTCATTATAAATTTGCGGCGCGACGCGTCAAGGGGCCCGCTCGCGTCCGCGCCAAGAATCGCCGACGTCCGCTTTTTTTCCCGTTAGACGTCCGTCGGCCGATAGAAAGCGCCGTTCGCCGTCGAGCATTTTTCCGTCTCTATAGTATTAACGACAAAATCGCCGTTTCGACGTAAAAAAACGCCGCTCGCCTCGCGACGAACGACGTTTTCTCTTTTTTCTATTTCAAGCGTTTAAACCGCTAAAATCGGCAAACCTTATTTTTTCGGCGCGCACGCTTCGGCCAACTTCGCATACTTCGCGGCGTCGGCGGCGTTTTTCAGCGCCTTCGACGTCGTCGCAAGGTTCGCGTAAGGAACGTAAAGCGCGGTTTTGTCGACGACGCCGGCTTCGAGCGCTCGCGCCAAGACCGCGACCGAGCGTTTCAGCATCGCGACGCCTTCCTCTTTTTTCCCGCTTTTCCAATAAATCGCGCCGACGGCGGCCAGTTGCGTTCCGATTTCGGCGGCGTCTTTCGGTTTGACTTCGCCCTCGATCTTCTTGAAAAGCGCGTCCGCCTTCGCGAAATGCGCCGACGCTTCCTTGGCGTTTTTCAAGCCGTTAATAAAATCGGCGCCAAGTCGCGCGTTCAGGACGCCGACGATCGCTCGGTCGGTTTCCGGACGGAATTGGAGCGCGACTTCAAGATATTCGAGCGCCTTGCGACCGGAAATGATCGCTTGTTGGTAATCTTTGCGGGCTTCGAAGATTTTAGCGGCGTTCGCCAACGCTTGCCCGGCCGTCCAGCGCGCCGACGCGGCGGAAACTTCGTCGAGCGTCTTCGCCAAATACTTGTCGACGGTCGAACGCAAATCGCGAGCGTATTGGTCGAGTTGCGTCGCGTCCGGCATTTCGAGCCCAACTTCGAGCCCGGTTCGCCAAACTTCGAGACGAGCGCTCGCCAAATCGGATTTTTCGCCGCGCGCCGCGTCGAGTTCTTTCGCGATTTCGTCGGCGGCTTCGATCCATTCGAACGCCTTCTCTTGATCGCTCGGGTCTTTCCAACTCTTGCGAGCGACGGCCAGCGCGACGGCGAGGTTCGCCCGCATTTCGAGCGCCTTCCCGGCGGCGATCACGTCGGCGGTCGGGTTCGCTTCGCCGAGCGTTTTCAGCATCTTCAAAGCGCTTTGACCGAGCGAAATCGCGCCGTCGTAATCGGGTTCCGCCGCTTCGCGTTTGAGCGCCGATCCGAGCAAAACGCCTTCGATTTGATAAAGCGGGTGTTCGACGAACGCGTCTTCGACCGCCTCCATATACCGGGAGGCCGCGTCGATTTCGCCCGACTGAATCAGCGCGTCGATTAACGTCAAATGGAACTGCGCCATCGAGTCGTTCAGTTTAATCGCTTGGAAGATGTGTCGTCGAGCGTTAGCAAAATCGCCGACCGCGAGGTGCGTTTTCGTCAAAATCCAGTGCGCGCCCGGCGAGTTTTTCTCGTGCAACAGCGCGTGTTCGGCGTCGTCGCGAGCGTTTTTCAGCGACGTTTTCAACTCTTGCTCGGCCCGCAAAATGAAGTATTCCGCCTTGACCGTTTCGGCGACGATCTGAACGACGCGGTCGCTCGGAATCGCCGGATTATCCCCCTTCTCCAAGACGAACGCGACGCCTTTTTCCGGAAAAACTTCTCTAAAGTTCCCAATTTCATCCGGAACAAGAATCGGGCGCGAATCTTTAATCTCCTCGGCGAAAACCTTGCGAGCGTCCGTTTCGGTGCGCGGTTCGCTCAAGTTGATCATAATCATCTCGACGACGCCCTTAATCCCGACGATCTGAATCGTCGTGTCCGGAAGCGTCGGCGGCTGATACGTCGCGACTTCGTAACCGTCGACGACTTCTTCCGCGACCGGTTTCGCGAGAATCGGATTCTTCTTCAAATCGGCGAACTTCGTCGTTCCCGGCATTACGTCGAAAAGGGACGCGCCGTGCGGAGCGTGTTCGACTTCCGTTTCGTCGACCGCTCGAACCCCTAAATTCGGCAAATTTTCCAGCTCTTCCGCCAAACGCCCGCCTTTCGAACGTTCTCCGGTTTTCCGACCGGCGGAACCGAGTCGAGCGCCCGTCTCGGAGGAAATCGGCGTTTGCGCCGCCGTTTGAACGATTTTCGCGTTCTCGCCGCCTTCCGCTTCGACGGCGACCGCTTGACGAATCGGGCTCGCCTCCTCCGCCGCCGCGTCGGAAATCGCCCAAGAAGCCGTCGCGAGAAGCGCCGGAGCGGTCAAAACCAACGCAAGTCGCAAACGTCGAGTCCGCGACATTTTCGATAAATCGTTTCGCATTCCTGTAATTCTTTCGTTAATAACGTTTTTTTCGATTTTAACGTCGCGCTCCCGCCCTTCCGCCCCGCGGAAATATCGCCCGTTTTTCTCGACAATCTCGACGGCGACGCGACCGACGAAACCAAACCGCCGTTCCGTTTCGCCGCAACGTCGCTAAGATACCTAAAAACGCTCGCCGCGTCCAGTCCAAATTCCGCAAAAAAACGCCGTTTCGACTCTTTTTTTAAAAAGCGGCAAACTTTGCGGGTCGCGCGGGTCGAAACGGAAAAAAATGTGAAAAAATCGCGAAATCGGGAAAATAACGCTTTACTTTCCCCCCTCGCAAGGTGTATACTGACAAACAAAGATTTGAACGCGACGGCGTTTTTTCACTCGCCGAAGCGGGACGTCCGGCGTCCTCGTAAAAACGGCGCCGTCGCCGCGAACGGTCGACGTTCCTAGCGCGCCTCGGAACGCCCCGTCGATTTCTTATTTGCCAGAAATTTTAACGATTATAACGAAAAAAGGGCTCGCATAATGCTTAAAGTCGGTATTGTCGGAATCGGTTTTATGGGGATGATTCACTACCTCGCGTATCAACGCATTCCGGGCGTGAAAGTCGTCGCGCTCTGCGAAACGACGATGAAAGAACGCTTGAACGGCGACTGGACGGGAATTAAGGGGAACTTCGGCCCGGCCGGCCAACAAATGGACTTGACCGGAATCGCGACTTACGACAATCTCGACGCGTTCCTCGCCGACGAAAACATCGACGTCGTCGACGTTTGCATTCCGCCGGCCGCGCACGCGTCCGTTTCGATCGCCGCGCTGAACGCCGGTAAAAACGTCTTCTGCGAAAAACCGATCGCGTTGAAAGCCGAAGAAGGCGTCGAAATGGTCGCCGCCGCCGAGAAAAACGGCAAGATGCTCCTCATCGGGCACGTTCTCCCGTTCTTCGATTCGCACAACTACGTCTTCGAAGCCGCTAAATCCGGCAAATACGGCAAACTCCTCGGCGGTAATTTCACTCGCGTTACCTCGAACCCGTTCTGGCTCAACCTCGACCGTTTCTACTCGATGGAAGGCGCCGGCGGCCCGATGCTCGACCTGCACGTTCACGACGCGCACTACATCCGCGCTCTCTTCGGAATGCCGAAAGCGGTTCAAAGCGTCGGTCGTCTCCGCGGCGACGCTCCGCAATACTTCAACACCCAATTCATTTACGACGATCCGGACTTGGTCGTTACCGCGACGAGCGGCAACATTATGCAACAAGGCCGCCCGTTCACGCACGGCTACGAAGTTCACTTTGAAAAAGCGACGATCATTTGCGAATCGTTCACCGGCACGCCGGTTACGGTGATCCTCGGCGACACGCAAGAAGACGCGAAAGTCGAAAAACCGGAATTCCCGGCGGGCGACGATATTACGCCGTTCGTCAACGAACTGACCGAAGCTCGCGACGCGTTCGTTTCCGGCAAACCGTCCGCGATTCTCGACGGCGCTCTCGCTCGCGACGCGGTTACGATCTGCCATAAAGAAATCGAAGCCGTTCAAAAGCGCGGTCGCGTCGAACTCTGATCGTTTTTAACGATTTAGCCGTTTTTTCCTCGGAACGTCGCCCGTTTTTTCTCTATTCGGCGAAAACGCGGGCGGCGACGGGGATTTTGCGTCGTCGTTTTTTAACGGCGACTTTTTTTTGCGTTTTCCTCTTTCTTTAGCCGATTTCGTTCTTCGTTTTTTCAATCCCGACGGTTAAAATACGCAACCTGAGCAGACTTTTTCGTTTTTAACGGTTCTCGCGATTAAAAGAAAAAAACTGTCTTACCTTCTTTAACGAGCCGATATTCCGAAAGTCGCGGTCAAGCGACGTTCGAAACGCGTTTCATCGTTTCGCTTTCCTCAAATTTTCCCTCGATTCGTTCCCGTCGGCGTTTCGGTTTATTTTGTTTTTTCGTTTCAAACGTTAAACTTTACGCCGACGCTGCCCCTTTGCTTTAAGGACGCCGCGAATGACGCAAGCGCAAACCGACGATTTGATGGTTCGTTTAGACGCGCAACACGACGAACTTCTCCGCCGCATCGACGAACTCGACCGCAAAATTTCGGCGACCCTTGCCGAATGGGCGGCGGAAGCGGAGGAAGACGCCGCCTCGTCGTCCGAAAAGCGTTCTTGACAATTTCAACGCTTCGTAAAAATTCCCGTTCCTTTCCTCGCGCCGCGATCGGCTCGGTTCGATTTTTTTCGCGCCCGCCCTAAATCGCGTTAGGAGACTCGCTCAATGAAACTTTCGCAACTTATTTTCAAATCGACGGTTAGCGCGCTCGCGGCGTTCGTCGTTTACTGCGCGGCGACCGCCGCGACGCTCTTCGCGGCGGAACCGGCCTCGACGCTGACGCTCGTTTCGTACAACGTTCACAACGCGATCGGCCTCGACGGCAAAACCGATTTCGCCCGAATCGCCAAGACGTTGACCGCGCTGAACCCGGACGTCGTCGCGCTCCAAGAACTCGACTCGAAAACGAAGCGCTCGAAGGGCCGCGACGTTCTCGAAGAAATCGCGAAAGAAGCGAAGATGAACGCGACGTTCGGCCCGGCGATCGACTTCCAAGGCGGAAAATACGGTATCGGCGTTCTTTCTAAGGAAAAACCGTTAAAATCGGAATATTTTTCGCTCCCGGGACGCGAAGAACGCCGCTGCTTGCTGATGGTCGAGTTCGAGCGTTACATTTTCTGCTGTTCGCATTGGTCGCTGACGGCGGCGGATCGCGACGCGACGGTTAAAATCGTTACCGAAAAGATGAAATCGGCGAAGAAACCGGTTTTCGTCGCGGGCGACTTCAACGCGAAACCGAGCGAAGCGTCGATGAGAGCGTTCGTCAACGATTGGACGATTCTCTCCGCCGACGCGCCGACCTTCCCGGCGAACAAACCAAGCGTTCGCATCGATTACATTTGCGCCGCCGACCCGACCGGCGCAATCTCCGCCGACGCTTGGACGAAAGCGGTCGTTTCGGCGCGCGTCGTCGAAGAGCCGGTCGCGTCCGACCACGCGCCGATCGTCGTCGAACTTTCCGCCGACGTTTTCAAATAAACCGCCGCTAACGCTTTTCGCGAAGTCGTTTAGCGACAAAAATGAAAAGCGCCGCCGCGTTTCCCAATCGGATTTGCGGCGACGCTTTTATTTTTACTTTATCGCTAACGCAAGTTCTTTATCGGCAAGCGTTAACATTGTTTTTCCTCCGTCTCTTTTAGCCTTTCTTCTCCGAATCGAGCGCGGCGCGAATCGCCCTCGCCAGCTGATCCGGGCACGACGTCGGTCGCCCGCCGCACGAGACGCCCTTCAATTTCGCCTCGACCTCTTCGGCCGGCAAGCCCTCGACGAGCCGCCCGATTCCTTGCAAATTGCCGTTGCAGCCGCCGACGTAACGCACGTCGCGCAACACGCCGTTTTCGATTCGGAAATGAATTTGCGTCGAGCAAACGCCCGCCGTTTTATACACGTAATCCATTGTTATCTCTCGCTTTAAAAGTTCCGCGTTTATTATTCGTTTAATTGGCGCCGCGACGCTCGAATCGAGAATCGCAACGTTAATTTATTATACGCGCCGCCCTCGAAAAAGCAACGGCGCCGCGACAATTTTTCCTTTTTTGGACGACGCCGCAAAATTCAACGGAACTGTTTTCAAACGCAATCCCTTTCTTTAAACGACTTACCAACGCTTACTTCTTCTCGCCGCCGCTCTTTTCCGTCCGTTCGACCGGCGAAAAAACGGTTCGGAACGTCGCCGTCTTCCCGGCTTCGACGGTCGCCGTCTCGATCAAAATCGAAACGCCCGGATTTTTCGAGTCGAAGTCGTTTTCCGTCTCCGCCGCGACGACGCTAAACGACGACGGAATCTCGCTTTGCGTCTCAACCGTTTTACAGAGCGTCGCGTCTCCGCAATGAACCGGACTCGGCGCCGTCAACTTCGCGACGCGTTCCGAAACGATCTCGACCGCCGCCGGAGTCAGCAAGCGTCGCTCGACCTTAATCTCTCTATCCGCAAGCGCTTCGACGACGTCCTCGACGATTAGACTTCCGTCCGGATTCAGCGTCGCGACGCGCTTAACCGACTTCGCTTCGCCGCGATAAACCGGCGTCAAATCGATCGTCGCGCTCGACGCTTCGCCGGAAGAGCCGATTTTCGTTTCGACGATTTTCGTCGTTCCGTCGACAAGTTGCGGCGCCCCGTTCAGCGTCAAGACGCTATGCCCGAAATTATTGTAACGCAACAGCTTCCAACGCTCCGAACTTTGGTTCATTCCCCAAAGATTCATCCCGCGCGACTCGATCCGATGATAATTTTCCGGCCCCAGCTCGACAATCCAGCGGACGCCGCCGTCGTCGTACACGAACCCGCCCTCGTCCATATGCCCGTGCGGCGCGTTCGGCGCTCCGGCCTTAATCCCAAGGTACGCCGCGTCGCGCTTCCAAGCCGTTCGGAAAAGCGCGACGGCGTTGCGTCCGTCCCCGACGCCGACGTACCCAAGTTCTTTCGGCGCGACGTTTCCAAACTCGTATTCGCTTGGGTCGACCGGTTTTCCGGCGTCGATTTTCGCCAAGTCAAGCGGCGTTTCGCGAATCGGGCCCCAAAGGAGAGCGCAAACGCCCAGCCGATGCGCCGCGATCGTGTCGATCGACCGCGTTCCGTATTTAACCTTATGTTTCGTCGCGACATACGCCGCGTCAAGTTGGAAATTTTCGTTCCAAGCGACGCCGACGTCGCCAAGGTTGCGCGCGTTCCAAAAAGCGGTCGGCTCGAACATCTTTCCGCCGCCGGAATCCGGGTAATTGAACGCGTCGCCGGTCGTCCCGAAGACGTGTTCGTAATATCGAATCGTTTCGGCGAACCCGCGCGCCTTCGAGCGTCCGAAATCGTTATTCAGCGCGGAGTTAAGCGCCGCCAACAGCAGAACGTTAAACCCGGTTCCGTACCCCCAATAACCGGGCCCCTCGGTATAATTCCCGTCCGGCTCGTAAGACGCCATACTCCACGTTACGCCGTTGACCGCCTGTCTCACGGCGTCGCGAGCGAGTTCCGGTTCGTCGTCGGCGATCGCGAGCGCGCCGTAAAGCGTTCCGCACCAACAGACTTGGTTCCAGTTCGCGTTGTTTCTCTTCCACCAACCGCGAATCTTCAGCGCTTCTTCGACGCCCTTGTCGCGAATCGCCTCGCGAACCTTTTTTCGATTTTCGCTCGAAAACGTTTCGCCGCACGAGTCGTACGCAAGCGCCAGCGCCGTCGTCATTTCCGCGACGTCGAGGAAGTGCGACGGGTTCCAATCGGAAAACTCGGCGATCGCGACCGCTTCCTTTTCGACTCGCGCCGCGTACTTAACGTCGCCGGTATAACGGTACATAAACGTCCAGCCGAAAAGGCGGCGAAGCGCTTCCCGTGAAACGCCGAGCAACCGTTTCCCTTCGAGTTTCCGCTCGACCGGCGGCGCGTTTAACGTCTTGTCGGCGCGACGTTTAAGCGCGTCTAAATAAGCCTTCCAACGCGGATCGGCGTCGACTTTTTTCTTAACGTCGGCGAGCGCTTCGTCGGTTAACAACAGCCGCGGCGCCGGACGCAATTTTTCGAACGCGGCGTCGATTTCCGCTTGCGAAACCTCCGCAAACCCTTTGGCGGTCGACGGTTCCGTTTTTTTCGCGTCCGCCGCGAACGCCGCCGTCGTTGAAAAAACGTCGTTCCACTCCAGCCCCGACGTCGACGCGCCCCAAGCGACCGCCGCCGCGACGCCCAACGCCGCGACGCGTCTCCAACTTTTGCCGTTTCGACGCTTACCTTGCGACGCGTTCAAGTCGGCGTTTACGTTTTTTTGAAATGCTCGGCGTCGTTCGCTTTCGTTCGCTCTCATCGAAAACCTTTCCTCTCAATAGGTTGCGTTCCTCGCTTTTTACGTCGAACGTCGACGGACGTTTTTTCGACAAAATCGCCGAAAATCGTCCGCCGACGCTAGCGTCGCGACCGTTTTTCCGGTATAATATCGACGACGCGTTTATTTTAGCGCTTGCGGCGCCGCGTTTCAAGCGATTTTGTCCATTTTCGTCAAAAAAACTCGCGCCGCCGTTCGACGCCGTCGCTAACTTCCGTTTTTACGTCGGTTGCGACGTCCCAAATCGCGAGCGTTTTTTCCTCGCCGTCGTTCCTCATTTTTAAGGAGCCCGTAATGCCGACAAACCGCAACCTATTTAACAACGTCGTTTACCAAACGTTCAAACGCGCGATCCGCCTTCGCTTTTCGCTTCGTTTCCTCGCCGTCGCCTCCCTCTTCGCCGCTCTTTTTTTAACGGCGACGTCGCGCGACGCCGCCCTTGAAGCCGCCGAAACGACG
>JAFSFF010000237.1 GCA_017435375.1 Thermoguttaceae bacterium | reverse complement strand
GCTCGGTCGAAAACGCGACGACGGCGCGGACGCCGGAAAGTCGGTTCGCCCAAACGGACGCGATCGCCGCGTTTTTCGTCGTCAAAACCGCTCGCGTTTCGCTATTTTGCGCAATTTCCGCCGCGATTCGCTTCGTCGTCTCCTTCAAACAGGACAAGCGCGACTGCGCGAACGCCGCCGATCGGAACGGACAATTTTCGACAAACGCCGGAAAACGCTCGCCGTCCGCGACGTGAATCGCCCAAAAGAGCCGTCCCGAAACGCTCGCCGACGTCGCCGCGCTCCTTTCCGCCGAAAAACGCGTCGCGACCGGGCGAATCGGCTCGTCGTCGAAAACGTTCGACGCGGAGTAAGTAACGCGCGGTTTGTTCGGTCGCGCCGACGCTTTCTTCGATTCGTTCGCGACGTCGCCGACTAACTCGACTCCGAGTTTGCGCAATTCGTCTTTCGCCGCCGGGGTCGCGATGAAATCCGGACGAACGCGCCAACGTTTTTCGCTCGTCGACGCGGCCAAACGCCGAACCGTCTCCGCGACGAGCAACTTTTCCGCGACGTAAAAAGCGGAGTCGTTTGCCGTCGACGCGGTTTTCGAACGCTCGGCGCAACCGCAAGACGCGACGCCCGTTTTATTTTCGCCAACCTCGCTATTTTCAACTTTCGACGGCGACGAAACGGCGGACGAGCGCGACGTTTGAACGGCTTTGAAATCGTTCGACAACGCGGCGCTTAAACGAGCGGCGGAATTGTCGACGCGGGCGCCCCGCAGGTCGGCCATCACCTTGCCGACCAGTTCGTCCAAATTCCAACCTAAACCGCCCATTTTTACTCGTCTTCCTCTTTTTTAGCCGAGTCGATAATCCCGACGACGCCCCAACGCGCCGGAGTGATTCTCGTTCCGATAATATCGCCGCCGGTGTACGAACCGTCGCTCGTAATCAAGACCAAATCACCGATTCCGGCGCCGAGCGCGTCGAAAACGATCGCCGGTTCGCCGTCCGGACGCTCGCCGTCGGTCGTTACCGGAACGGCGAGCAACATTTTAGCGCCGGTAAGCGATCGGTGCTTCATTACCGACGTCGCGTAACCGATGATTCGCGCCCGGTTCATTCGCCGCTCCTCTCGTCGCTTTGGGAACTCGAATCGCCGCCGCGGCGACTTCGCGAACCGCCGTAACGCCGCGAACGCTCCGTATTCGACCGCTCGCTTTCGCCGCGTCCGGAACGGCGAGAATGTCGGCGACGACGCGAACTTCCGTCGCTCGAATCGCTTCCGCTCCAAAATGCGCGTCGGCGCGCGGCTTCCGCTTTGCGTCGTTCCAAGTCGGCTTTTTGCCGCTCGCGGCGCCGACGCGAACGCGCCTTCCAATAATCAACCGCCGTTCCGAGCGCCAACGCCGCCCAGCCCAACGCGACGACGTCTAGATCGTTGAATATTTTACTTAACGTCGTCAACGCAAACGCCGACGCCAAAAGGAAAAACGCGCGAACGTCGTTCTTCGCGTCGGTTCCCATTTTGCCGGTTCGCAAGCGTCGCCAAAGGAACGCCAAGGCGACGAGCGCGCCGATTTCGCACCAACTCGCGCTCCAAGTCGACGCCCAAAAGTCGCCCCAATCAAAGGTTTCGATCGTCATCGCCGCGTCGCTTTCCTTCGTCGCTCTCCGAAAAACGCTCGTTCGAGCGCTAAATCCGCGCGCCGCCGTTTCCAACGACGCGCGGCAAATCGTCAAACGGAACGCGACCGTCGGGAACGCTCCGTTTGTCCCTTAAATTTTGCCTTATTTGCCCAAAACGTGCAGGCTTTCAACCAACGCGCAACGACGGCTGCGAGTAAACGTCAGCGGACGCGTGATCCCTTCGCCGGTCGGGCCCGCGATCGAGTAGGAACCGTAACCTTCGCCGCCGCCGCCGTTTCCGGCGGTGCTCGGGCCGTTTTTGACGAAGATCGTCGTATCGAGCAACTTGCCCATCTTCGTCATATTAACGACGTTGTTCGAGTGAATGATCGCGGTGTGGCGGAAACCGTGTTCCGATTCGTAAGCGCGTTCGATCGCTTCGTCGACGTTGCGGCAACGGACGAACGGAAGGAACGGCATCATCTGTTCGACCGGAACGAACGGGTTCGAGTAGTCGGTTTCGCCGAACAGCATCGGAACGTCGGAAGCGACGCTCTTGCCGATCCCGGCGGCCAAAACGGCGGCGTCTTTCCCGAGGAATTCGCGACTCGGCGCGTCGTGTTTCGCGGCGCCTTCGCCGACTTGAACGATTCCGCGACGGGTCATCGCGTCGGTTTCGACGGCGTTCAAGCGAACGGCGCCCGCGCGCTCCATCGCGTCCATCATCTTATCGAAGACGGAATCGACGACGAAAACTTCTTTTTCGGCCAAGCAAAGGAGGTTGTTGTCGTAAGCGCCGCCCAAAATGATCGAACGGGCCGCGCGGTCGAGGTCGGCCGTTTCGTCGACGACGACCGGCGGGTTCCCCGGCCCGGCGACGATGGCGCGCTTCGTTTGCGACAGCGCGGCTTTCGCGACGCCGGCGCCCCCGGTAACGACGAGAAGATTAATTTTCGGGTGCTTGAAAATAACGTCGGCGGATTCGAGCGTCGGATTCGCGATCGCGGCCATCAGGTTGTCGATTCCGTGTTCGGCGTAAATCGCTTGATTGAAGCGGCGAACGCCTTCGATCGCGACCTTGCGTCCGCTCGGGTGCGGATTGAAAACAACCGCGTTTCCGGCGGCGATCATATTGATCGAGTTGTTCGCGATCGTCGGAAGGGAGTGCGTAACCGGCGTAACGGCGCCGATGACGCCGAACGGCGCGTGTTCGATGACCGTGAGGCCGTAGTCGCCGCTAAAGACTTCCGCCGACAACGCTTCGACGCCTTGCGCGTTGTAACCGACGTTGAGGAGTTTGTCGATTTTATGTTCGAGACGACCGATTTTCGTCTCTTCCATTTCCATCGTGCCGAGTTCGACGCTTTGTTCGATGCAAATGCGACGGATTTTGTCGATCATCTTTTTGCGTTCGGCGCGCGTCCGTTTCGACAACTCTTCGAACGCTTGGCGAGCCGCTTCGACCGCTTCGTTCGGGTCGTCGAAGACGCCGTAACGTCCCGCGTAGCTTTTCGGAGCCGAGCCGCCGACCGCGCTCGCCGACGACGCCGAGTCGCCCAAACGCGACAACACTTCTTGCAAGACGCTGCGAACAAGCGATTCGTTAATTTCCGCCATTTTATTATCGCTCCCTTGATGAAAGGAACGCTTTCGCTCCGACTCGAAGCGTCGTCGAGCGCGCCGCTTGGCTTCGCTCTCCGCTTCCGAACGATTCGTCCGTCGTCGTCGCATCGTCGTTCCCGCTATTTTTTTATTTTAGTCGATTTTAGCGGCAAGCGCGCTTAAACGCTCCGTCAAAATCGTTAAATATTCTCTTGTTTCCGCAAATTTCGCGCCAAACGCCGTTCATTCGAGCGGCAACGACGTTTTTCCGACCGTCGCCGTATCGACGACGCCGATGATCGTGCAGTCGACCGGAAGCGGCTTCGTTTCCGGCGTCATTCGCGCGCTCGACCCTTGCACGACGAGAACGTACTGCCCTTGCCCGGCGCCGACTACGTCGACGGCGATCAACGAACGACTCGTCGTTATTAATCGGTCGCGCGATTTCGGGTCGATCACGTAAGGCTCGATCATCAGCAGTTTCGAACCGCGCATCGACTCCGTTTTTTGCGTCGCGACGACGGAACCGACCACCTTCGCAATAAACATTCTTCGCCCCTAAATCCTTGCCAATCAAGCGCCGCGCTCTTCGAGAAGCGCTTTCGTTTGCCGCCCGACGATAATCTCTTCGTTCGTCGGAACAACCCAAATCTCGACGCGGCTCGACGGCGCGCTGATCTTCGCTTCGACGCCGAGCGCCGACGCGTTCGCGTCGCGATCAAGAACGATTCCCAAATCTTCGAGCCCGCTAACGACGGCTTCGCGGATTTCGGTTCGGTGTTCGCCGATGCCGCCGGTGAAGACGATCACGTCCGAACCGCCGAGTTCGACCAACGACGCGCCCAAGTAGCGCCGAATGTCGCCGACAAAAACGTCGAACGCGACCGCCGCTTGTTCGTTCCCCTGCGAACGCGCTTCGGAAATATCGCGCATATCGCCGGAAACGCCGCTAAGACCGAGCAGGCCGCTCTTGGTCGCGAGCGTTTGCAGGAGTTCGTCGAGCGAAACGCCCGTTTTTTTCGTCAAATACGAACACCAAAACGGGTCGAAGTCGCCGCAACGGTTGTTGTTCAGGAGCCCGGTTTGCGGACTTCCTCCCATACTCGACGCGCGGCTTTTCCCGTCGGCGATCGCGCAAATCGAACTCGAGCCGCCGAGGTGGCAACTGACGATTCGACGGTCGGCGCCGAAAAGCTCGCGGCAACGGGTCGCGATGTAACGATGGCTCGCGCCGTGGAAGCCGTAACGTCGGACGCCGTATTTTTCCGCCCATTCGAACGGGACGCCGTAATAACGGTTGCGCGCCGGAATCTCTTCGTGGAAACCGGTTTCAAACGCCGCGACAAGCGGAATTTCCGGAAGTTTTTCCTTCAACTCGCGCATCGCTTTG
>JAFSFF010000236.1 GCA_017435375.1 Thermoguttaceae bacterium | reverse complement strand
TTTCTTGAACGATCGAAAAATTTTTCCGCATATAAATCGGGTCGACGCGCGCCAAATCGAACGCCGTTCGGAGCCCGAGCCGCCAAAACGCCGGAAGAAGCCGCCGTCCGACGCCCCAAACGTCGCCGACCGGCAGCCGTTTCAACTCCCGCTCTCGCTCCTCCGGGTCGAAAAGGAGCGCGAACTTCCGCCCGGTCGCGGCGCCGTCTCGTTTCGCGATTCGACTCGCCGCCTTCGCCAGCGTCCGCGTCGGGCCGAGTCCGAGCGAAACCGGAATTCCCGTCCAACGCCGCGTCGTTTCGACGATTTCCTCCGCCGTCCGCTCGATTTCTCGCCGCGTTTCCTCCGAAAGCCGTTCGCCCGACGCGCAAAACTCCCGCCAATCGCCGCCGTTTTCCGCCGCCTCCCACCCGCGCAATCGCCCCGACGCGTCGCAAAACCGCCCGGTCAAATCGAGAAACGCTTCGTCGATCGAGTAAACGTCGACGCTCGGCGTCCAACGCCCCAACGTCTCGACGACGCGACGGCTCAAATCGCCGTAAAGCGAGAAATTTCCGGAGCGAACGACGACTCCGGCGGTTCGCGCCAACTCCCGAATTTGAAAAAACGGCGCCCCCATCGCGATTCCGAGCGCCTTCGCTTCCGGCGACCGCGCGACGACGCAACCGTCGTTGTTCGACAAAACGACGACCGGTCGATTCGCCCAATCGGGCCGAAAGACCTTTTCGCAAGACGCGAAAAAGCTGTCGCAGTCCAAAAGTCCGATAATTTTCATCGTCGCGTCTCGTCGTTTTCAAACGTATTCAAGTTTTCGGCGCTATCGTCGATTTTCGTCGCGCCGACGTTAAGAAACGAGCCGCCGAGTTTGCGCCCGACGTCCCGTTCGCCTTATTTTTTACTTTTCCCCGACGCGCTCAACCGCCCAAATCGCCCAACTTCAACCTTCGACCGCCAACCGCCGCAACGACTCCGGCGCGACGAACCGAGCGCCCGCGCCCGCCCAACGCTCCGCCGCCTCCAAAATTCGCCGCAATCCAAACGCCGCCGCCCAATAAAAAATTCCTCCTTTTTCCGGCGGAAACCCGAGCGCGAGAACGAGCCCGGCGTCGGCTTCGCGGAACGTCTCGACGACGCCCTCCTCGACGAGCCGAGCGCTTTCGAACAAAATCGCCGTCGCGACGCGCAACGCAAGCTCTTCGTCCGACGCGGTTTGCGCTCCGACGTCGACCGACTCCGCGCCGGTCGCGAACGTTTCTCCGACGAGAAGTTCAGCGAGCGTTTCGGCGTCGAAGTCGAGCGTCGCGTCGTCGGCCCAACTCGTTCCGCTCTCAAACCGATAAAAGCCGCGCCGCGTCTTGCGTCCGAGCCGTTCGCGCCGCGTTAATTCCGGCAAAATCGGCGAACTCGTCGTCCGCTCCGGAAACGCCTTCAAAAAAGTCCAACCGGCGTGCAGCGACACGTCGAGCCCAATTTCGTCCATTATTCTAAGCGGCCCCGCCTCGAACCCGAACCGCCGACAAACCGCCTCGACGCGCGCCGCCGGAACGCCTTCGTCGAGAAGCGCAAGTCCTTCGTTCAAATAAGGTTGCAACATCCGATTGACCAAAAAACCGGGGCCGTCCCCGACGACGATCGGCGTTTTAAAAATCGCCGCGCCGAGCGCCGCCGCCTCCGCGACCGTTCCCGGAGCGGTTGCATCGCCGCGCATTACCTCGACGAGCGACCGACGGCAAACCGGGTGAAAGAAGTGAAAGCCGCAAAAGCGTTCTCGGTTAACGTTCGGGTTCTCGCTCGCCGTCGGGAGCGCCGCCGCCAAATCGGAAACGCAAATCGACGACGTGTTCGACGTCAACAAAATCGGCGCGGTCGCGGTCTTCGACAACGTCTTGTAAAACTTCGACTTAACCTTAATTTTTTCCGGAATCGTTTCGACAACGACCGGACGCGCCGCCAATTCCGCGAAGGAGTCGGACGTCGTCAAACCGTTCGCGACAATCTCCGCGACGAGCCGTTTTTCGGTCGCCGAATCGCTTTCCGCGACGCCGCGACGCCGCCGCTGTTCCGCCAACTCCGCCTCGATTCGCTTCGGCGCCGTTTCGAGCGCGGTCGCGAACGAGTCGAACGCCAAGACCGGGAACCCGGCGCCCAAAAACGCCGCCGCGATCGAAACGCCCATCAGCCCGGCCCCCGCGATTCCGACGCCGCGCGTTCGCGCTTCCGCAGTCGTCCGCGCCGCGACGTCCGCAAAGTCCGCCGCGTCTTCCCCGCTTTCCCCGTTTGCCCTGTTTTCGTTCTTTAACCGTCGAAATCCCAAAAGCGCCGCCGAACCGATCGCGTTAAACTCCGCGAAAAACGGCGCGTCCGCTCCGAAACCGCCGTCGAATCCGCGAACGTACTCCGCCGCCGAAATCGCCCCTTCCAACGACGCGGCGCCCCAAACGCCCGTCTCCGTTCCCGCTTCTCGCCGCGACTCTTCCGAACTCATTTCAGCGCTCCAACTTTCCTATTTTCGCTTTTTTTCCAAAAAACGCCGTCAAACGGCAAAATTTACGCAAACTTTAACGTCGACTTTCGCTCAAACACGCTTTTTTTCAACGTCGGTGCTGCCCTTTACCGCTCCGCATTATACCGCCGAGACGCGTTCGCCGCAAGGGTCAAAACGCCGACCCTACCCGCCAGACGTCTCACCTTGCGCCGCAAACCGCCGTCAACCTTTCTCCGACGACGCTTCGCTCAGCCGAAAAACCGCGACGCTAAAAAATCAACGTCGCGTTTACAATATTTTATCGCCGTTCCCAACGGGTCAAACGGCTAAATCGTCGACTTGACGTTCTTTACCGAACGCGTTTTCCGACGAATCGCGTCTCTTTTCTTTCTCGCCGCCCCTCGCGTCGCTCCAAACGGCCAACGCAAACGTCAACGGGCCGACGCGCCCGACGAACATCGCCGCCGCGACGATCAATTTTCCGACGGTCGAAAGTTCCGAAGTAATTCCCGCGCTCATCCCGGCGGTTGAAATCGCGGAAATCGCTTCGAAAAAGAGCGCGTCGAAAGGCAAATCGGGTTCCGTCGCGCAAAGCAGAATCGTCGCGACGCTCCCCGCGACGACAAAAATCGCCGCCGACGCGACGGCGGTGAAGAGTCGGCAAGGCGGTATCGTTTTTCCCCAAAAAGTAATGTCGTCCGGACGTCCGCGCACAACGCTCGCGACGATCGCAACGAACGCGCTGACCGTCGTCGTTTTAACGCCCCCGCCGGTACCGGACGGCGCCGCGCCGACGAACATCAACGCGACCAAAATCGTTCGCGTCGCCGGCCCGAGCGCGCCTACGTCGAGCGTGTTGAACCCGCCGGTCGTCGACGCCGCCGTCGCCTGAAACGCCGCCGCCAACAGCGTCGCGTCGGAAGCCGTTTCTCCGCCGCTCAACCGCTCGAACAACCAAAACGCGACCGTTCCGCCGAGAAAAAGCGCCGCCGTCAAGTAAAGAATCGTCTTCGACGTCAACGTAATCCCTTGCCGTCGACCGCGCAAATTTTCCCAGCAGTCGACCGGAACGATAAAACCGATCGCGCCCGCCCAACTTAACGTCATCAGCGCGACGTTGATCGCAACCGAGTCTTTAAAACCGACGCAACCGTCGGAAAACAAGCTAAATCCGGCGGTCGCGAAAGCGGAAATCGAGTGAAAAACGGCTTGCCAAAACGGTTGGTCGACGCCGACGATTTTGAATTCGCGCCAAAGAACCCAAGCGCCGATCGACTCGATCAGCGCCGAGTAAACAACGACCGCGACAATGAATCGCCGCAACGAAAAACCGTCCGGCAACGAAAAACTCGCTCCCAAAATTCGCGTTCGAGTCGGCGAAAGTCGGTCGCCGCGCGCCAAGATAATGCAAGAGGTCAACGTCATATACCCGACGCCGCCGACTTGAATCAACGTCAAAAGAACGAGATTTCCCCAAAACGTATACGTTTCGCCGACCGCGCCGACCGTCAGCCCGGTCGTCGTCGCCGCCGAAACGACGTTGAAGAAATGATCGACGCAACTCGCGTCGCCGCGACGACAGCAAGGAAGCGCGATCGCCGCCAAACCGATAAGAACATAAGTCGCGAATCCTAAGGTCAACAAACGAAACGGCGTCGCGCGACGCCATTTTCTTCGCCAAACGACTTTTTCGGCGCGCCAATTTCGCTTTAATCGGCGCGCCCGATCTCGATAATCCATCTTTCCGTCTCGATAAAGAACGGACGTTCCGCCGTCGGCGACGCTCGCCGCGCGTTCGGAAACCGCCTTCTAAAAAGCGGTCGTAAGGCTCCCGTCCGAATTAGAACCGAAACGAAGTATAACGGAAATTTAACGCGACGCAAGCGCCGCGACGAGAGTTTGCGCAAAATAGAGAAACTTCGCAATCCAAAAATCAAAAAAATTACGCGCTCGCGTTCTCAAAACCGACTCGACCTTCCGTTTTAACGCGAACGCGACCGCTCGCTCGAACGCTCGGCTCTTCGACTCCTCGAACCGCCGACGCTCGAACGCGGTCGCGTTTCCATTTTCTATCCGAATTTCCGCTTTCGTCGTCCGACTTCCGCCGGACGCCGCGACGCTTAGTTCATCGGCGCCAACGATTCGCGGTAAATCTTCTCGACCGTTTCGCGGGTCGCTTCGGTCGGCGCGACGGCGAGAAGCGCGGTCAACGACGGCGTCGAGAAGACCAAGTCGACGAGCTTCGGAACGTCCGCTTCGCCGAACCCCTCGTCGGTCAGCTTGCGATTCGCTCCGACGCTAAAGAGCCATTTTTCAACGCCCTTCGCAACGTCTTCCGCTTCGCAAGAACAACCCTTCAAGCCCGGAACGATCGGCGCCAAGACGTCGGCCAAGACCGCGGAACATTTCGGATAAATTTCCTTCAAAACCGCCGGAAGGAGAACGCCGAGCCCGCAACCGTGAATAACGTCCGGATTGACGCCGCTCAACGGGTGTTCGAGCGCGTGCGTATAGTGCAGGAAGCCGTTGTCGAACGAAATCCCGGCGATCAAGGCGGCGTAAGCCAGGTTGTAACGCGCGACCATATCTTCCGGATTTTCCAGCGCCGCCGGCAAATAATCGACGACGAGCTTGACCGTTTCGCGGGCCAGCGTGATCGCCAACGGATTCGAACAGGTCGTCGTCGCCGCCTCGACCGCGTGATTCAACGCGTCGACGCTCGTGTACAAAATTTGCGTTTTCGGCAACGTTTTCATCAATTCCGGATCGTCGATCGACCAGGTCGGGTAGATGCATTCGTAAGCGATC
>JAFSFF010000235.1 GCA_017435375.1 Thermoguttaceae bacterium | reverse complement strand
GCCGTCTTAAGCGACTCGCCTCGAAACCGCCGAGACGAAATCGCCGCGAAACGAACCGAAATTACAAAATCCCCGGCTCCTTAACTTCGACGCCTTTGAGCGCCGTCTTAAGCGACTCGCCTCGAAACCGCCGCGAAACGAACCGAAATTACAAAATCCCCGGCTCCTTAACTTCGATGCCCTTGAGCGCCATCTTGAGCGACTCGATGTTCGGCGCGACTTCGAACGCCGTCGCGCGGTCGATTTTCTTCGCTTGCACGAGATACTTGAGCGACATCGTGAAGTCTTGCATCCCTTCCTGCGCGTTGATGCGGATCGCGTCGCCGAGTTTTTCGTCTTCGCCTTCCAAAATCAACTTGCGAATAATGCTGTTGACGATCATAATTTCGCACGTCGGAACGCGTTGGACGCCCGGCAAAATCGACGGCAACAGTTTTTGCGCGACGATCCCCTTCATATTCATCGCGATGGCGCCGCGAATCGCCTTGTGCATATTCGCCGGGAAAAGGTCCAAAATACGCCCGATCGTCGACGGCGCGGACGAGGCGTGAATCGTTCCGAAGACCAAGTGGCCCGTTTCCGCCGCGTGAATCGCCGTTTCGAACGTTTCGCGGTCGCGCATTTCCCCGACGAGCATAACGTCCGGGTCTTCGCGGACGGCGTGTTTCATCCCGACTTCGAAGTCGCAGACGTCTTGGCCGATTTCGCGTTGGTTGATCAAGCACTTTTCTTCGGTGAACATAAACTCGATCGGGTCTTCGAGCGTCAGAATGTGCTTGTTGTAGTTTTTGTTGATCCAGTTGAGCATCGACGCGATCGTCGTCGACTTCCCGGAACCGGTAACGCCGGCGAGCAAAATCATCCCTTGGCTGAACTTGCAGAGTTCGTAAAGAACCGGCGGAATGTGCAGCTTTTCGAGTTCCGGAATGAAGTTGTTAATACGGCGCGCGACGAGACCGACGTGCCCCATTTGCGTCAAGACGTTGACGCGGAAACGCCAGGTAACGCCGTCGACGACGCAGGTGTGCGCGAAGTCCGCCCCGCCGGTGTCGTTGTAAATTTTGCGGTTGCGTTCGTCCATCATCGGGAAGATGAGGCGGTTCATTTCTTCGTCGTCGATGGGGCCGCGGTTAAGGGTGCGCAAGCTCCCCTTGACGCGAACGTAAGGCGGACGGTCGACTTTCAAGTGAAGGTCGCTCCCCGAGAGCTTAACCAACGCTTGGAAAAGGCGGTCGATTTCAAGTTCCTTCTTCTTTCTAAAGACGCGATCGGGGGTAACGTTTTCGGGGGTCGACATACGTTCTTTTTTCTCCGTTCCACTTGCGTCGAGCCAAAACGCGCCGCTTGCCGACGCCGCTTCGTCTCGCCTTATTCAATCAAAATTCTCTATTTTGCCCGTCTTCGTTGTTCGTTAATTTTCCGTCGACGCGCTTCGCCGACTCCGCTAAGCCGCCCCAACGCCGTCGACGCTCTTTTGACGCTATTATCGGCGTTCGCGTTCCTTGGAGCTAAACCGAAACGGTCGATTTTCGTCGATTTTCGCCGTCAAACGCTCGGCGTCGTCGGAATCCGAACCGGAATCCCGGCGGCTCTCATCGCTTCCTTCACTTCCGCGATCGAATATTCGCCGTAATGGAAGACGCTCGCTGCCAATACCGCCGACGCGTTCGCTTCGGTTACCGCTTCGACGAAGTGTTTCGGCTCGCCCGCGCCGCCGCTCGCGACGACCGGAATCTTCACCGCGTTCGCGACCGCCTTCAAAATCGGCAGGTCGTACCCGTTTTTCGTCCCGTCGCCGTCCATCGAGGTAAGAACGATTTCCCCGGCGCCGCGACTCTCGACCTCGCGCGCCCAAGCGACCGCTTCGAGTCCGGTTCCGAGCCGTCCGCCGTTAATGAAAACTTCCCAAAACTCTTTTCCGTCGCGGATTACGCGCTTCGGGTCGATATTGACGACGACGCATTGACTCCCGAAACGAGCGGCGGCCGCGTCGATCAAATCGGGCGTCTTCACCGCCGACGAGTTGATCGACACCTTGTCGGCGCCGGCGTTCAAAATTTTACGGAAATCCTCGACCGTTCGAATCCCGCCCCCGACGGTCAGCGGCATAAAAACGACGTCCGCCGTCTTCCGCACGACGTCGACGATCGTGTCGCGCTCTTCATGACTCGCGGTGATGTCGAGAAAAACCAGTTCGTCGGCGCCTTCGCGCTCGTACCGCTTCGCGACCTCGACCGGGTCGCCGGCGTCGCGCAACCGCAAAAAATTAGTTCCCTTGACGACGCGTCCGCCGCAAACGTCCAAACACGGAATCACCCGTTTCGCCAGCATTTTTCTCTCGACTCTCTACTTTTCGCGACGCGCTCGGCTTTTTCGCGCCCGTTTTCTTTTGTTTTCGTTCCGAAAACGCGTTCCGACGCCCGGTCGGAGCGGCTCCGTTCTACCCAGTTTAAAAAATTTTTTCAAATCGTCAACCGGGCAATCGGGCGCGCGACCGTCCTTCGTCGCGACGGCCCCGACGCACATTCCACACATTCCCCCGAGCTTGCCCGTTTTCTCTTTTTTAACGTCGCGTCGGCGCGTTCTTTTTCAACTCGCCCATCATATAATTAACGACGCTGGCGTCGGCTCGAAGCGAACCGGCGAAATCGCCGCGTTCGAACGCGGCTTTCGCTTGCGCTCGGGCGCTCGCGACGCCGTCCCAATCGGGCGCGAAAATCTGTTGTTCTCGTATCGCGTCGCAAAGTTGGTCGCAAACGTCGGCGACCTTTTCGCAAAACTCGGCGTTCGGCGCCGCGGACGCGCGAACGTAGGGCCCGGCGCCCCATTTTTTATCGTTCCAAATCTCTTGCGTTTCGAAGAAGCGTTCGCGAGCCGCCCAAAAGAAGCCTCCGAGGAAGGCCGCGCCCAGAACCGTCGCGCCGACGCCGACCGCCGCTCCCGACGCTCCGAAAAAGCCGCCAAATCCGCAAAACGCCGCGACAAACGCCGCGCTCGCCAAAGCCGCCGCCGTCCAAGCCGCCGTCGACAGAGGCGCCTTCTTCGCTTGCGCGCGCTCCGCTTTCTCGATTTCGCGCTCGACCTCCTCCAAGTTCGGAGCCGCTTTATACCTTGCGACGACGACGGTAACGTTGTCCGGCCCGCCGCGCAGATTCGCCAAATTAACGAGCGTTTCGGTCGCCTCCTCCGGTTGAAAGACTTCGAGAATTTGCCCGATTTCCGAATCCTCGAACTGTCCGGAAAGCCCGTCGCTGCAGAGCAAAAACGCGTCGCCGGGCCGCAACGGGAACGGGCCCTCGAGGTCGACGACGAGCGACTCGGTCGGGCCGAGCGACCGCGTAATAATGTTTTTCGGAATGTTCGTCAATTTTTGAAACGCCGGATGCGAATTCGGAAGTCGGCGCGCCTCCCAAACGAGCGAATGGTCGAACGTCAGTTGCTCGATCGTTTGATCGCGGAGCCGGTAAACGCGACTGTCGCCGACGTGTCCGACGAGCGCGCCTTCGGGCAAAAGCGCGAGCGCGTCGCACGTCGTTCCCATATCGCGAAACGCTTCGTCGCTTTCTCCGCGTTTGCGAATTTCGGCGTGCGCGTCGAGGAGCGCGGCGCGAAGCGCTTCCGGAGGCGTTTGGTCGGTTCGTTTTAGATACGCTTGCGGCGCCAACGTCGCGGCCATTTGACTCGCAAGTTCCCCGGCGGCGTGCGCGCCCATTCCGTCGGCGACGACTAAAAGGGAACCGCGGGTTTTCCAAAGTCGCGGCGTCGCGGCGAGCGCGACCGCGAACGCGTCTTGATTGTTCGAGCGGCGCATTCCGACGTCGGTGCGCGACGAAACGACGAGAGAATCCCGCAACCAATGTTCGTTTTTATCGTTCATACGTTCGACCCTTGAAAAGCGCGCGACGCGTTCGCGTCAAACGGAAAGATAAAAACTAAGCGCGTTCGCGATCGCCTCTTGCCGTTGGAAAAAGACGACGCTCGCGGCGATTAACGCTCCCCAGCCGAGCGCGGCGAACGCCGGCCAACCGCGGCGTCGAGGCGCTTCCAAACGCGCCAACTCGACGCGCAGTTCTTTTTCCAGTCGAATCCAACCCTGTTGCGAACGCGGCGCGTCGAGCCCGACCAACGTCGCGACGCGCCCTAACGCGGCGCCGTCGATGTAAAGCTGAACGCCGAGATTCGGCAGATTTAACGACGCTCCGGCCCAGCGCGCCTCGTCGTCGAGCGTCAGCGCGACGCGGGAAAGCGCCGCGCGCAACTCTTCGCAAGTCGCGTTATAAACGACGATTCGCGGACGTTGCAACGACGACAAAAGAAGGACGACGCAAATATAAAGAAGTCCGCACAAGAGCCAAACGCTCGGCCCCCATACCGTCATCGCGCTCAACGGCGCCGTTACCGAACCGGGGCCGATAAAAAAGACGCCGAAAAGAGCGAGCGCAAGCGCGATAAAATCGCGTCGACCGTCGACCGCGAACGGTTGCGGACGACTGTGCAGCCAAGCGAGCGCGAGCCAATAAAGCCCGAGCGGAACGGTCGCGACAATAAAACAAAAGGGCGTCATGCGTTCGTTATTCCTTAGGAAGCGGACTTTCAAGCGTCGCCCGCCCGAAACCTTCAAGCAACTCGTATTTTTTGCGCCACGTCGTATACATAATCCCGACGCAGCCGGGCGTTCGCGCGCACGTTTCGAGCCAATCGAGACTCGAATCGAGCGAGTCGACGTCGTAATACGCCGCCGCCTGCGTCCTGAACCCGCGTTCGGAGAAGAATTTCATACTCTCTTCGCGAATCTCGTAATACCAACAGCTGATAATCAAATCTTTCGGGATCAAATCCCAAACGCCGACGTAGCTGCCGTCGCAAACGTAATAATTGTCGCGGGCGTTGTGTTTGGGGTCGAGCATATCGGACCAAATGTAAATTTCGGCGTCCGGCGTCGTTTCGCGAATGATCGCGCGTTGTTTCGCAACGCAGTCGGCCAAAATCTCGGCGAGCGAAATTCCGCGCGCCTTGCAAGCGGCGCACGTTCCGGCGCACCGGATTTCGTCCATACTGAGGAACCACTTTTTCGGCGCGAGAGCTTCGACGACGCCGCGCGCCGACTCTTCGAAGAACTCGTAAAGTTTCGGCTCCGACATACACGTTCCGATTTGCGGCGCGCCGACGAGCGGCGGGTAATAATAGTCGATCTTCAGCGTTTGACCGTTTTTAATTCGGCTTCCTTCGGGAATCGTCAACGTTTGGCTTTCGGCGTTCGGGTTCCAGAGTTGCAACGAGAACTCGGGCAAAACCCAGTCTTTCCCCTCTTCGTAAACGGTTCCGTTCTCCGCGTCGGCGACGACGAGCGGCGTCCCGGGCCGACGCAACGGATTGACCAACCCGACCGGCTCGACCGTTAAATCGTCGACCCAAAAGCGCCCGGCTTCGCCGTCCCAAACGCCGGCGTACAGACGCGTTTTTCCTTCTTCGGGCGCGCGAAAAACGGCGGAGACGCGCGTCCAATCGGTCGCGCTCTCGGCGTCGTATTTCGGGCGAGCGCTCCCCAACGGCGCGCCGTTTTCGTCGTAAATTTGCAACATCAGATTGCCGCGGACGTTCTCGGTTCGGAACCAAATCGACGCGCGGTAAAGGCGGGACGGTTCCAGCCGAATTTCTTTCATCAGCCGCCCGTGCCCGTGTTTGTCGGCGGCGAAATTTTCGAACCGCGTCGACGCGGAGCCCGAACGCGCGACGTCGCCGTCGCGGAAGGAAATCGTTCCCGGTTGGTCGTTAAAGACGTAATCGGTCGGACTGTTGTTTTTCCAGCTTTCGAGCGAGCCGTTCGGAACGTCGATCGGCGTCGCGACCGCCTCGACGCGACCGTCGACCGCGCGCGCCGGAAGACCGCGAACCGGCAAGCCCTCGGCGAGATTTTGGTCGAACCCGAGCGCCGTTCCGTATCCGATCGACCAAAGAATCGGGATAATTTCGACCTTTTCCTCGTCGGCGACGGCGCGAATCTTCGCCAAGCGCGCTTTTCGGGCGGCGTCCCAACGCGAGTAATTTTCGACGCCGCAAGACCAAAGAAGACCGTTGTATCCGACGGCGGAAGCGCGGCGAATCAGGGCCGCCAACTCGTCGGCGCGCTCGTCGCTTTCGACGCCGAACGACGCGTAAAACCAACGATCGGCCAGGCGCGGCGCCGGAAGAATTTGCTCCGACGCGCTCGTCGACGCCGCCGCGTCGTCCGCGAGCGTCGATTCGGCGACGAAAACGGTCGCCGTCGACGCGATCAGAGCGACCAACGCGACGCCGAGTCGTTTCGCCGCTTTTCTCCATTTTTCCCAGTCGAACGTCATTCGTCGTTTCCTTTTCTCTCGCTTCGTCTTGCGTTGGGCGCCCTTAAAAGTTCGACGCCTCTATTTATTATAATCGACGCGGCGCCGATTTCCAGCGCCTACAACCGTTTTGGTCGAGATTTTTTCGCCAAAACTTCCCGACGCGCGCCGCTCGAACGCTCGAACGGCGCGAAGTCGGGAAAGTCGCGGCAACTTAACCGACGAAACCGATTATTCCGCCGGGGTTTCCGGAGCGGTTTCGGTCGCTTCGGTTTCGGTCGCTTCGGTTTCGGTCGCGACCGCCGCCGGTTTGGCTTTCGGGAAGACCTTGTCGATTACGGCGTTCTTAAAGGAAATCCCCGCGCTGATCGTCGTGAAGACGAGCGCCAACGTCAACATAACGTTGACGAAAACGCGTTTCCCGCCCTTGCCGACCGCGTCGCCGATATAGCTTCGCTTGTTGTTCAAGATGAAGAAGATAAGGTACGCGATCGGAAGCATCGTCAGGCAGATCGCCGACGCGAAGACCGGGAACCACATCGGCAACGTAACGACGACGCCGAGAACGCCGACGCACGGCGTCAACGCGAACAAGCGGAACCGCTTTTGCGTCATATCGAGGCCGAGCATTTCGCACATCGTGAAGCCGCACGCGACCATATGAACGCTGACCGCGCCGCCGCACATCCCGATAAGGCCCAAGCAGAAAATAACGTTGCCGAACGGAATCCCGTGGAACGCTTTCGCGGCTTCGAGCGGTTTCATTCCGTCGAGAACGACGTCGGCGCCGGTGTAAACGCCCGTCGCGACCATTCCGACCATAATCAGCGAGGTAACGATCACGAACGGCAGGAACATCGTCATTCCCAAGTCCCAACGCGCCAACGTTTTATGTTCCTCGCCCCAACCTTTGGCCAAGAGCGAATACGGGTAGAGGAACGTCATATTGATCCCGACCGACGCGCCGAGCATCCCGAGAACTTGCAGATACGTCTTCGTATCGACGACGCCGGTTTCCGGGTTCGCCGGAATCCCGTAATAGCCGATAAAGCCCTTAAACAGCTCGCCCCAGTTCACGTTCCCGACGTTCAACACGCAAACGAGCAGGAAGAAAAAAATAACGAGCGCGATCATCGTTCGCAAAAAGCGTTCGTAAATCTTAACGCCGGTCGCGCCCTTGCCGTAATTGAAGACGACGGTAATGTTCATCGCCAAAATCAACGCTCCGGCGATAAAACTGACGGCGTATCCGGCCCCGGTCAGCGCGCCGCCCTCTCCGGCGACCGTCATTCCGGCGGCTCCGGCCAAGTCGCGAGCGGCGCCGGCGATCAGGCCGTATTGCGGGAAGTGCCAAATGACCGACGCCGTTACCGTCCCAAACGCCCAAAGGAAGACGAGCGGTTTCCAAATTTGTTGACCGAACGATTTATACGGACGTTCGCCGCGCGTCAAGACGACGTTCGAGAGCGCGCCGAGCATAAAGACGCCGAGAAGCATCGCCAGCGGCTGCACCCAAAGGAGCTTGTATCCGAACGACGCCCCGGCCAAAACGGACGCGGTCGCGCTCCCGGCGCCGAGCGTCATCGCGCTTTGAAGAAGGCCCGGGCCGGTTCGTTTGACGTATCCGAGCGAGCGCGGCCCCAACGGGAGCGACGCCAAACGCCGCAGTTCCGCTTTTTCGGCGGCGAGTTTTTCCGGATCCCATTTCGGGCTCATCGGGAGCCCGGCGTCGGCGGACGGCGCGCTTTGCGGAGCGGGCGTTTTTTCGACTTGCGACATTATTTCGTCCTTCCGTTTTTTCCTTTATTATTAATGAATTCGCGTTCCCATTAATATTAGCGTCGACTTTTCGCGTCGACCGCGAACGGAGTTCATTATAATCGCCCGCCGCTCGAATTTCAAGCGCGCGCCGCAAAAAGAAGCAAAAAGCCGAAAAAAAATCCGAATCGCTTCCGATTTAGTCGAAATCGCGGCGCCCGCGCTCCTTTTTCTTGTCGGAGTTGCGCTTTTTATCCGCCAAACGACGCAAAATCGAACCGCGCGTCGGCTTCGTCGGGATTCGTTTTTTCGGCGCTCTCCCCGCTTTTTCGAGCGCGGCGCGGAGCTTTTCGAGACAGTCGGCCTTATTTTTCGGCGCGTCGCGGAATTTTTGACTCGAAACGACGACGTCGCCCGCTTCGGTCGTCCAAGACGGATAAAGACGTTGGAAACGCGCCCAAACCTCCGGCGCGAGACGCTCGCCCGGTCGCCAACGCAACCGCGCTTTGCTCGACGTCTTGTTGACGTTTTGCCCGCCCGGCCCGGACGAGCGAACGAACTCAAACTCAATTTCCGCAAGCGGAATCGACGCGACGCCCGGAACGTCGAGCGTCGGCCCGCCAAGCGACGGAACGGCGTTCGACGAGCCCGCGGCGCCGCTCTCGGAAGGCAAAATCGGTTTGTCGGACATCGCGAAAGTTCCTCGACAAGTTCCCTCAAACGTTAAAGACGAAAAAAGCGACGTTTAAACGCCGATCAAGCGACGACTCTTCGAATTATATCTCCAAAACGCGACGCGCCAAGGGCTCGCGCCGCCCTCGGAACGCAAACGCGGGAGTTGACCTTTCGCGAAAAATCGCTATAATCGTCGTGAAAGAACGTTCGCTCGTTTTTTCTCCGCCGCGCTCCCTTTTTTGCGGATTTTTCCGTTTTTTCGGCCGCAAGCGTCAAAAAAATTGGCGCGACGCCGACGAAAAAACCGATAAAATGAAAACGTATTGTTACAAGGACGTTTTCGCCGCCCCGACGCTAAGCCCAAGCGCTCGAAACCGACGTTTCGACGCGACGCCCGCTTTTTCGTCGAGCGGCTCAACCCGAAGGAGAATCAACGTGTCGAACGTCAATCCCGAAACGAACGAACAAGAAGCCCGTCCGCAACTCCAAGTCGACGATTCGCAAGTCGTCGCCACTTACGCCAACTTCTGCCGCGTTACCGGCACTCCGGAAGAATTGATCGTCGATTTCGGCCTGAATCCGCAACCGATGGGCGTTCCGTCGGCGCCGATTCCGGTCAACCAACGCATCGTCGTCAACTTTTACACCGCGAAGCGCCTTTATCACGCGCTCGGTATGACGCTCCAACGTCACGAAGCGGCGTTCGGCAACTTGGAAGTCAACGTTAACAAACGTCTGCGCCGCCAATAGTTTCCGGTCGAAACGGGTTCGAGGCGGTCGTTCGCGCTTCGGGAAACCGAAAATCGTTTTTGCGTCCCGACGCGTTCTTTGCGATTCGCCCAAGAATCGAGCGCGCCCGAACCCTTTTCCCCTTTGAAACGCTCTCGCCGAATGTTCGTTTGCCCTTTAGTTAGCGGAAGCTCCGGAAACGCGACTTACGTCGCCGCCGGAAAAACGCGCGTCTTGATCGACTGCGGCAAAAGCGGTCGTTGCATCGAAAACTGTCTCCGTCAAATCGGCGTCGAGCCGAGTTCGCTCACGCATCTTTTAACGACGCACGCCCATTTCGACCACACGCAAGGTCTCGGCGTCTTTTCGCGCAAATACAACCTCCCGATTTACGCCAGCATCGGGACTTGGGACGAGATGCAAAAACGCGGAACGCTCGGCCCCGTCGAAACGCGCCATATGAAAATTTTCCAAAGCGACGGGCCGAACCGAACGCTCGACCTCGGCGATTTGGAAGCAACCTTTTTTTCGACGCCGCACGACGCCCGCGACTCGGTCGGTTACGTCCTCGCCGACGGGCGCCGCAAATTCGCGCTCGCGACCGACTGCGGAACCGTTACCGAAACGCTTCGCAAGCGTCTTCTCGGCGTCGACGTCGTCCTCTTGGAAGCGAATTACGACCGCGAAATGTTGACGAAGGGCCCTTACCCTTATCCGCTCAAACAGCGCATTTTGAGCGATTCCGGACACCTCGACAACGCGGAGGCGGGCCGTTTCGCCGTCGAACTCGTTAAGAGCGGCGTTCGACGCATTTTCCTCGGTCATTTGAGCAAAGAGAACAACACGCCGCGCGTCGCTTACGACGCCGTCGCCGGAATCCTGCGCGACGCCGGAATCGAACCGAACCGCGATTTCGAAATTTATATGACGCGCCGCGACGAACCGAGTCGAACGACCGAACTTTAGCGTTCGTTTTCGCGCCGTTTTCCTTCCCGTCTTTCGCGCCTTTCCTATTTTAAGCGTCGCCGCGTTTTCTTCTCTTGACGCGGCGGCGCTTTTCTTTTATCCTCGCTCCGTTCGTTCGTCATTTTTTCCCGGAGCTTGGCCGATGTTCCTTAATTTCGTTTACCTCGCGACGCTGTTCCTCGCGACGCCGTTCCTCCTTTACCGCTCGTTGCGACAGGGCAAGTACCGCGACGGTTGGAGCGCGAAGTTTCTCGGCCTCGTTCCGCGACTCGCGCCGCTTCCGGACGGTCGCCGTCGAATTTGGTTTCACGCGGTCAGCGTCGGCGAAGTCAATCTCCTTAAACCGCTCGTCGCCGAGTTGGAGGCGGCGCGCCCCGATTGGGAGTTCGTCGTTTCGGCGACCTCGAAAACCGGGTTCGAACTCGCTCGGCGCCTTTTCGGCGCCCGAACGAGCGTTTTCTATTGCCCGCTCGACTTTACTTGGGCCGTCAAAACCGCGCTCCGACGCTTGCGCCCCGACGCGCTCGTTTTGGTCGAGCTGGAACTTTGGCCGAACCTAATCGCCGCCGCGTCGAAAGCGGGGGTTCGCGTCGCGGTCGTCAACGGTCGAATCGGCGACGGTTCCTTCCGCTCTTATTCCCGCGTCCGTCGATTTTTAGCGCCGACGTTCGGTCGAATCGACGCGATCGTCGCGCAGGACGAACTCGCCGCCGAGCGTTTCCGCGCCTTGACGCCGCGACCGGAGCGCGTCTCCGTTTCCGGCTCGATCAAATTCGACGGCGTCGAAACGAACCGCGCCAACGACGCGACCGTCCGCTTGGCCCGCCTCGCCGGAATCGGGCCGGACGACGTCGTTTTCCTTTGCGGCAGCTCGCAAGACCCGGAGGAGGCCGCCGCGCTCGAAACGTTCCGCCGACTCCGCGACGAGTTCCCGGCGCTGAAATTGATTGTCGTTCCGCGACATAAAGAGCGTTTCGAGGAAGTCGCGCGCCTTTTGGAAAAGTCGGACGTTCCTTGGACGCGACGCTCGGCGCTTTCCGACGAAACGCCCGCCGACTCCGCCGCTCCGTCGAGCCGCGTTCTCCTCGTCGACGCGATCGGCGAACTCGGCGCTTGGTGGGGAACGGCGCAAATCGCGTTCGTCGGCGGAAGCTGGGGAACTCGCGGCGGTCAAAATATGCTCGAGCCGGCCGGATACGGCGCCGCGGTCTCGTTCGGCCCGAAGACGCGCAACTTCCGAACGATCGTCGAGGCGCTCTTGCGCGCCGACGCGGCGGTCGTCGTCTCCGACGAAGCCGAAATGACGGCGTTCGTCCGACGCGCGCTCGCCGACGTCGCTTTCCGCGAACGACTCGGAACGGCGGCGCAAACGCTGACGCTCCAAAATCGCGGCGCGACGAAGCGAACCGTCGAAACGCTCGCCGCGACCGCCGAATAACGGCGGCGAACGATTGCGCTTACGTTAACGACGCGGCGACGGTCGTTCCCTTCGTTCGTTCGTCGAAACGCCCGCGCCGCGCTCCGTCGACTTTTCAACCAAAACAGAACGCCGTCGATACAACGCGTTTCGCCGCGCTCGCCGTTAGAACCGTTTTTTTTACTACAATCGTCTCAAATAGAGCTAAAATAGAAAATTCAGGGCGGTTTTTCCAAAAAAAACCTTTACGAACGGTTAAAGGAAGGGTAATTTATACGATATTATTTAGTGATTACGTCAAGTTGACAAACTGCGCAATCTGGGTAAAATAATATCAAAAGCGCGGACTGAGCAAAATCAGAAATTTTCTCAAACGTTCCGATTTCGCCCCGCGCCCCCGCCGATTTCGGTCGTTTCGCCGCCGACGCGTTCGCGACCGCCCTTTCGAACGTTCGCCGCCGACGGCGAAAAGCGGGCGACCCGAGACTAAAATCCTTCCGTCGGAAAAATCAATAACGCCTATTGAAGGACCCGTTGTAATGAGCAAGATCGATAGACATTGGAAAACGAAGGCGTCGACGCGCCGACGCGCCCCCAAAGCGCCCGCGTCGACCGTTAGCGTCCTTTGGGCGGCCCTCGCGTTCGGCGTCGCGTCGCCGTTCCCCGGCCTCGTTTTCGCCTCTCCCGGGCCGCAAGACGCTCCGGCTCCCGCTCCGGCTCCGGCTCCCGAAACTCCCGCCGCCGCTCCGGCTCCGGCTCCCGAAACTCCCGCCGCCG
>JAFSFF010000027.1 GCA_017435375.1 Thermoguttaceae bacterium | reverse complement strand
GAAACGGAACGAAACCGGCGCGCTCGTAAAGGTCGACGGCAAAACGGTTAAGGAGTTTGTCGACGGTTCGTTCATCCGCTGCCCGAACCCGGAATGTCCGGCGCAATTTCGCGAGCGGTTGGCGTTTTTCGCGTCGAAAGGCGCAATGGACGTCGACGGAATCGGCGCGTCGCTCGTCGAACGGCTGACGTCTCCGCTCCGAATCGACTTGTTTAACGAAGAGCCGCCGCTCGTTCGCTCCTTCGCCGACCTTTACCGTTTGACGCCCGAACGCCTAATGGCGCTCGACGGCGTTAAAATCAAATCGGCCAACAACTTAACGCAAGCGATCCAAGACAGCAAAACGCGCGGCCCGGCTCGTCTTTTGACGGCGTTATCGATTCCCGGCGTCGGCGCTCAAACGGCCAAAGACCTCGTCAAAGACTTTCGCTCCATCGACGCAATGCTCGAAGTTGAGTCGGCGGAAGCGTTTACGGCGACGGAAAACGTCGGCGAAATTTTAGCGCAAAACCTCTTCCAGTTCTTTCAATCGGAAGCGGGTCGTCGTATCGTCGCGGAACTTAAAGAACTTGGTCTCGAAACCGCGCTTCCAACGCTTCCGGAATCGACAAACGGCGAAAACGGTTTTGAAAACGCCCCTCCTCTCGCCGGAAAAACCATTTGCGTTACCGGAACGCTTAATCGTTACGACCGCGTAAAAATCAAAGAAACGATCGAAGCAAACGGCGGCAAGGCTGCGTCGAGCGTCTCCAAGAAAACAACGTTCGTTCTCGTCGGCGCGAAACCGGGCCAATCGAAAATCGACAAAGCGGCGGAACTCGGCGTCCCGACGATTAACGAAGAAGAGTTCGAAGCGATGCTTGCAACCGCCCCGATGAACGATTCTAACGCAAACTCAAACGCCAACGCAACCGATTTGCTTTTCTAAGGTTAACCGTCTTAGTAAATCGCCGTCGTATTTATCGACGACGAGTCGTCCAACGCTCGCCGCGCCGTTTTTTCTTTTGTCGCCCAGAACGGCGCGGTCGTTGCGTTTCTTTTTTATTTGATTTTCGAACTCTAATCCAATAATCAAATACGCATCGTTTAATCCTCCTTTCTCCGCGGGCATTCTCGCTTCGCCGTCAAAAATTTTCTCAAAAAACGCAAAATTTTCGAAAAAGCGCTTGCGACGCGCGTCAAAATATCGACAATATTTTTCGTCGTTTCGTCGTTATTTCGGGAAGCTCCGCTTCGCTCGCAGTCCGTTTTCCGAAACCGTTAAATCGCAACGCATTAAGGAACGTCCAATGAAAAAACGCAATTCGCTCCGCGCCGTTCGTTCGACGGCGCTTTTAACGTTGGCCCTCGGTTCGCTCGCCGCGCCGTCGTTTTTAGAAACCGACTTCGCCGCCTTTTCCTTATCGCCGCAACTCGCTTTCGCTTCGGCAGTTGCGCCGGACGCCGACGGCGCGGAAGCGTCCGAAAAAATCGGCGTTCGCCCTTACGAAATGGATTGGGCCGGGCGGACGGAAGAAGTTCGTCCGGCGCTCGTCGACTTTGAAAACCTCGACGGTTGGACGGTCGACGCGGTCGGCTCCGTCGCGACGTTCGAACGAAGTCGCGAAGAGCAAATGTACGGAAAATACGTCGGCAAGCTGACTTACCGCAAAGACGCCGCGTCGCAAGACACGCCGATCGTTCGCGTTCGTCCGTCGAAACCGATTCCGATCGAAGTCGCCGATTTCGACGCGTTTTCCTGTTGGATCGTCGGCAACAACTGGGCTTGGGCGCCCGACCCAAAAACGCCGCGCGTTCGGGTTTCCGCGCTCTTCCAAACCGCCGACGGGCAAGAAGTTCCGCTTTACCTCGAAACGGTCGATTGGCGCGAATGGTTCCTTTGTTACAAGACGATTTCTAAGGAAACGCGCAAGCGTTTGGGCGACGCCGCGTCGTTCAACGGTTTTCTTGTCGAAAACGGCGCGAACGAAGAAAACCGAACCCTTTATTTCGATTCGTTTTGCGTCTTTAAAGAAGAACGAAAACCGCTCGAATTTACAGCGCGTCCCAAACCGGGAATCGATCTTTTCGACGGTCAACCGCTCGGCCTAAACACCGGCGAGGGGCGACTTCCGTTCCCGACGCGGCCCGAAACAATCTTGCCGGACTCCGCGAAGAACCTAAAGAAAGCGGCGTTCCATACTTACGGCGACGCATTCGACTTCGTTTACGAAGGAACCGACGGAACGCTCGTTTACGACTACAAACCGCAAACCGGCGATTGGTCGGACGTTACGGCGCGCTGGAACGACTCGCAACCGTTCAAACCGCTTTCCGGAGGCGGCGTCAATTACTTAATCGGCGACGCCGGTTCGCAAGAACCGGTCGAGAAGCGCGAACTTCTCGAAAAGAGCGTCGCAAACGGTTGCGTTACAACGCGTTGGAAGCTAACGTCGGCGACGGCGACGGCGGAGGTCGAGTACCGCTTTCAACTCGCCGGCAAGTCGTTGATCGTCGACGTCGTCGCGCTCGGCGGGCGAATTCCGGCGGTCGAGTTTGGACGCTTCGAGGGCGTCGAGGAACCGCGTTCGTTCGCTATCCCTTATTATTTATACGATTACGGTCGCCGACCGGGCGCGCTCGTCTTCACGCCGCCAACCGAAGACGCTAACTCCAACCTCGGCAAGCTCTTCGCGTCCGGTCATATCGACTGGTATCGAAGCGGCGCGTCTTATTTGCTCGGCAAGCACGAAGTCGGTAAAACGAACGACGGCGGCGCTTACGGCGTCGTCAACGGCGGTTCCGAATACCGAACGAAAACCGACGGGACGCGCAACGACGTTTACGAACGCTTTATTTTGACGATTTCGCCAACGTTCGAAGAGACGCTCCCAACGATCGCGAACCCCACGTCGCCCTACAAACACGTTGCCGGAAAAGGAGTTTGGAACGCGCACGGAGCGACGACTCGCGACGCCGACAAACGAATTTGGCGCGATATTTGGCGCCGCGGAATGCGACGCGTTATCGTTACCGACCACGAAGTCTGTTGGCGCGACGGCGGCGAGAGCTTTACGTTCCGTACTAAACCGGCGCCTAAAAAGGGCGGCGACGCGGGTTGGATCGATTATTCGCGCTTTATGCAGGACGAACTCGGCTTTGTTTACGGCCCGTACAACAACTTCACCGACTTCGCGCCGGTCAACGAGTATTGGTCGCCGGATATGATTTCGCGCCTTCCGGACGGTTCGCTTCAACGCGCTTGGGCCCGATGTTACGCGCCGAAACCGGCTCGAGCGGTCGAGTACTGCGAAAAGTTGACGCCAATTAACGAAGCTAAGTTCCAATTTAGCTGCGCTTACTGCGACGTTCACTCGTCCGTTCCGGCTTGGACTCGCGTCGACTACGACGCCCGCGTTCCCGGCGCCGGAACGTTTATGAGCGTCTATTATCCGTTCGGCGAAATCTTCCTTCTGCAGAAGAAAAATTGGGGCGGCCCGACCTACTCCGAGGGCCCGCACCACTGTTTTTACTCCGGTCTTACCGACGGAAACTACGCCCAAGACCAACCTTACAACTTGCGCGTCAATCCTTGGCTCGTCGACTTCGACCTGCGCAAAATGCACGACCTCGAATGCAATTTCGGGCTCGGGAACGTCGGAATGTTCGCGCCCGGTTACTCGCCGAAAACGCCCGCCGAAAACGCCGCGCTCCTCGACCGCTTCCTCGCCGGAACGCTCGCGTTCGGGCCCCCGGGCTTCTTGGCGCGCGAGTTCGGAAACAACGGCGCCGCAAAGAGTTACTTTATGATTCAACAGATCGCGTCGCGGTATACGCAAGTTTCGGCGACGACGATTCGCTACTTCGACGCCGACGGAAACGCGCTCGACACGAGCGCCGCGCTCGCCGCCGACGTCGTGAAGCGCTCTCAAATCGCGGTCGAGTACGCCGACGGAACGACGGTCGTCGCAAACGGTTCCGAACGCGAAAACCTCGAAACGACGTTCGCCGGACGCAAGATTTCGCTCCCTCCAAACGGTTACGTCGCTTGGACTTCCGACGGCGAAATTCTCGTCGAATCGCGACTCTCCGACGCCGGAAATCGCTTCGACTACTGCGCGTCGCCGGAATATATTTACCTCGACGGACGCGGCGTTTGGACCGTTTGCGAACGCGCTTGCGGCGCCGGGTCGGGCGTTTGCCGAATTTTGGACGCAAACACTTTCGAAGTAATCCCTTACGACGGCGCGGAACTCGGTTTCAAAATCGCCGACGCGAACGAAAGCGTTTCGGCGGTCGCGCTCGATTACGACGGCGAGGAAATCGGCGAAGCGCAAGTTCGCCGTTCGCGCGGATTTACGTTCGTCTCCAAAGTCGACGGCGCGTTCTCTTACCGCTTGACCAAAACGCCATCAAATCCCGAATCTACCGCGACTTGCGAACGTTGGAGCTGCGACCGATTTCACGTCGCGCCGGGCGAAACGGTCGTTTTACACGACGTCGACGGAAAAACGGTCGAATTTACGATACCGAAAGACGCGGCGCCGGGCTCGCGAATTTGGGCGGAACCGGAAGCGGGAGCTTTCGTCGATTTTTCGATTGTAAACGCCGTCGACGCAAACTTTGCGTTCGACGCGAAAACCAACGTTTCGACCGCTTCGTTAAAAACCGCCTTGCCGCGCGCCGCCGGAACGCTTTCCGTCGACTTCGCCGGAAAATCGGTCGCCAAACCTTTTGATTTCAACGGTTCCGAAACGCCGCGTCTTACGTTCGAGTTCGCGGCGCCGGAAGCGGTCGGCGTCGAAACGGCTCGCGCGACCGTCGTCGCGACGCCGCCGCAAGGCGAACCGCTCGAAACCGTTTATTCGTTAACGTTAGAAACCGCGTCGCGGTTCGTTCCGTTCGAAACGCTCGACTTCGGCGCTTCAAACGGTCGCGTTTCGGCGAACGTCGACTTTACGCCTTATCT
>JAFSFF010000234.1 GCA_017435375.1 Thermoguttaceae bacterium | reverse complement strand
CGTTCCCAAGACCGCGACGACGTTCTCAAAACCGAATTGCGCCGCCATTACGCAGTCGGTGTACCCTTCGACGACGACGACTTTGCGGGTTTTGCGGATCGCGTTGCGAGCCAAATCGAGCCCGTAAACCATTTTCGATTTCGTAAAAATCGGCGTTTCCGGCGAGTTGACGTATTTTGCCGGGCTTTTCAGCGTCGTGTTCGGGAGGAGCCGCCCGCCGAACGCGACGACGCGGTCTTGCACGTCGCGAATCGGAAAAATAAGGCGACCGCGGAAACGGTCGTAATAACGGCGGCGTTCGTCGGGGCCGAGTTGCGGCGTCGGGGCGAAGCGCGGACGCGGTTTTGGGCGTCCGGTCGCGTCGTAATCTTCGCGGTAAGCGAGGACGCCGGCCGTCTCCAAAGTGCGAACGCGATTGCGATCGGCGCCGACCCAACCGACGACCGCTCCGAAATCGAGCGGCGCGTAACCGATTTGGAAACGCTCGCTCGCCGCGTCGGAAATACCGCGGTCGCGAACGTAAGCGCGGGCCGCTTCCGCTTCCGGCGAGTTTAAAAACTCGGCGCGATACTTGCCGGCGAGCCAATCGAGCGCTCGGTAAAGGGTTGCTTTCGGAATTTCCGCCGGAGCGTAAAGCGGTTGCGCGCCGACGTTTGCGTTTGTCGTTTGGGCGCCTAACGAAGCGTTTCCGGCGAACTCGGCGTCTTGCGCGTCGAGGTAGGCGGCGTCGAGGAGCGCGTTCGGATCGTCGGAACCGGCGGCGTTCGGGCTCGGAAGCGCGGGCCGTTTGCGGAACGGCGCGTCGAGGCGCGGTCGTTTCGGGCGTTTGACGAGTTCGATCCCGGCCATATCGGCGAGGATTTGCATCGCCTCTTTGAAATCGACGTTTTCAATCTTCATTACGAACGAAAAAACGTCGCCGCCGATGTTGCAAACCCAACACTTGAACGTTTGCCGCTGCGGATTGACCTGCAAACTCGGGCGCGAATCGTCGTGCCAAGGGCAACGTCCGACGAAGTTGGCTCCCTGTCGCCGCAACGGAACGTAACGTTCGACCAAATCGACGACGTCGATCGCGTCGCGAATTTGCTCTCGTTGATCGAACGACGGCGAAGACAAGCGGGACTCCTTGGGAAACGCGGAAGGTTGGGAGGTTTCGGCTGTTTAAAGGGCGTCGCGACGTTGGAGCGCGTTTGGACGGCTAAGACGTCGAAAACGCGTTCGCGTCGAGGCAAGGTCGACGTATTTTAGCTTCTTCGTCGTCGAGCGCGCGTCGCTGGAAATTTTTTAAAATATTCCGCTTGACGGGCGTTGTAAAAATCGTTAAAGTTTGCCCAGCTTTTAAGGAAACGCGTTTCTTTTCTTAAAAGCGGATAAAAAATAACGACGACGGCGCGGAAGAACAGTTTCGATAAGGAAAGTCTCCTCGACGATTAATACGTTCTTGGCGCGACAGGAACGATTATAAAATCATTTGTTTTTTTCGTCAATATCTAAAATTTTTTCTTAAGTTTTCGTTGTAATTGGTCGATCTGTTAAGGCTTTTTTGTTTGGCTTTTTGGGTTTATCCGTCCTATTTTGCCTAGAACGCGTTTTTTGCGGATTTTGAAAAGAATGTTGCGGCGTTGTTAGACGTTGTTTTTGAATAGGTTACGTTAAAAGTTGAGCCTTGTTGAACGGCGTCGCGTTGCGTTTCGCTAAAACGCCTTTCTTGTTTGTATTGCTCTTTTGAGGTATTTTAGGTAAAAGACCTATCTTGTCGATCTTTTCTAAATTTAGGCTTTATTAGCTAAAATAGGAAAGATGGAGAAAATAGCGAGACTTTAAAAAATTTTGCGATTTTTTGGAAAATTTTTGAAGACGCGATTTTGTCGTTTTAAAATCGAGGAAGTGGGAAAAGTGGAGAAGGAAACGTCGCGGAAAATGATGTTTACTTGATTGGTAGTGTTTTGGTTTTAAAAAAATAAGAAGGCGGCTATTGGGAAAGCGTTGGATTTTGGTTTCGCGTCAAAGAACGAACGCGCGCTCGATCGCTTGGAAAAAAGTCGTTTGAGGGACGCGTTGGGGCGCGGCGGCTCGAAATGGAAGGCTCCTGCGTTTCGACTAAAAAAGCCGACGTCCGAAAAGACGCCGGCTTTATCTAAATCGCCCGTTTTAAACGCTTCTTTTTAAGCGCGTCGGTTGTGAAACGCTTTAAAGCGCGTTCGAAACGTCGCGAAATTAAGCGTTCGCGTCGGCGATCGACTCTTTAACGAGTTCGACGACGCGTTCCGGAACGAAACCGAAGTGTTTCAGCAGAACGCCCGCCGGAGCGGAGTCGCCGAAGCCGTTCATTCCGAGGAAACGCCCGCAATCGCCGATCAAACGGCCCCAACCTTGCTCGACGCCGAGTTCGACGCCGACGCGCGCTTTGACCGCCTTGGGCAACACCGATTCGCGGTATTCTTGCGGTTGTTGGGCGAAGAGGTCGAGGCAAGGCGCCGAAACGACGCGAACTTTCAGCCCTTGGGCCGCCAACGTTTCGCGCGCTTCCAAGCAAAGGGCGACTTCGCTTCCCGACGCGATCAAAATCGCGTCCGGCGTTCCGTCGCAGTCGGCGAGAACGTAAGCGCCGCGAGCGACGCCCGCCGCCGAAGCGTATTTTTCGCGGTCGAGCGTCGGGAGATTTTGACGCGTCAACGCCAAAACGGACGGCGTTTTCGTCGAATTAAGGGCGACGCGATAACTTTCGACGACTTCGTTCGCGTCCGCCGGACGGAAAACGTTCAAGTTCGGGATCGCTCGCAACGACGCGAGGTGTTCGATCGGTTGGTGCGTCGGGCCGTCTTCGCCGACGCAGATCGAGTCGTGCGTGAAAATGAAGAGCGTCGGGATTTCTTGGAGCGCGGCCAAGCGAATCGCCGGGCGCATATAGTCCGAGAAGACGAAGAACGTCGCGCAGTAGGAGCGGAGCCCGGAGAGCGTCAGCCCGTTCGCGATCGCGCCCATCGCGTTTTCGCGGACGCCGAAACGGAAGTTGCGACCGACCGAGTTCGGCCCGAATTCGCCCGCGTCTTCCGCTTTCAGCCAAGTGCAGTTCGACGGCGCCAAGTCGGCCGAACCGCCGACGAGCCAAGGAACGCCCGCCGCGACGTCGTTCAAGACTTTGCCGCTCGAAGCGCGGCTCGCAAGGCCCTTCGCGTCCGCCGGGAACGGTTGGAGCGCGGCGTCCCAATCGGTCGGAAGCGTTCCGGCGAAGATCGCGTCGAGTTCGGCGGCGAGTTCCGGATAAGCCTTGCGATACTCGGCGAAAAGCGCGTCCCAAGCGGCGGACGCTTCCGGCCCGCGTTTGCCGAGGTTCGACGCGAAGAGTTCGTAAACGTCGGCGTCGGTGGCGAACTTGACTTCCGGGTTCATTCCGTAAAATTTCTTGGCGCCCGCGATTTCGTCGTCGCCGAGCGGAGCGCCGTGCGCGCATTCTTTCCCCTCTTTAGTGGGGGCGCCGAACGCGATGCGGCTCTTGGCGATAATCAACGTCGGACGGTCGGCGGTCGCTTTGAACGCGTCGAACGCTTGACGAAGCGCCGGGAGATCGTTTACGTCGTCGACGTTCAGGACGTTCCAACCGTAAGCGGCGAAACGGTCGGCGACCGATTCGGTGAACGCGAGTTCCGTGTCGCCCTCGATGGTGATGCGGTTTTGGTCGTAAATCCAGCAAAGATTGCTCAGCTTAAGATGTCCGGCGAGGGACGCGGCTTCCGACGCGAGCCCTTCCATCATACAGCCGTCGCCGCAGAGCGCGTAAACGTCCGACGAAAAGAGTTCGAAACCGGGTTTGTTGTAACGGTCGGCGAGCCAACGGTCGGCGGCGGCCATCCCGACGCTCGTCGCGACCCCGGCGCCGAGCGGGCCGGTCGTCGTTTCGACGCCCGCGACGCGCCCGTATTCCGGGTGTCCGGCGCAACGCGAGCCGAGTTGACGGAAACTTTTCAGGTCGTCGAGCGAAACCGCCGGTTCCGACGTCGGATTCCCGGCGGCGTCGAGCGCTTTCACTCCGGCGAAATGGAGCGTCGTGTAAATCAACGTCGACGCGTGCCCGATCGAGAGGACGAAACGGTCGCGGCCCGGCCAATTCGGGCGGTTCGGGTCGAACTTCATTCGTTCGTTGTAAAGGAGATAAGCGATCGGCGAGAGCGCCATCGGGGTGCCCGGGTGCCCGCTTTTCGCCGCTTGAACGGCGTCCGCCGCCATCGCTCGCATCGTGTCAATCGCTTTTTTTTCCGAAGGCGTCATCGAAAGCATTCGTCTGTCCTTTTTCCTTTGCGTCCGGTCGCAACCGGGGTTGAGGTTGATTCGAAGGTGCCGCGTCTTGCGTATTTTAACGTTTATTTTAACGCGTCGAGCGAATTTGGGAAGGGCCGCGACGCGTCGAAGCGGCGCTTTGCGAGAAAAGCGGGAAAGTTTTGGCCCGTTAACGACGTCGGCGCAATTTGGGCAAAGAAGAGAAAATGGGCAATCTAGGGGAAACAGGCGCTCGGCGGCGTTAAGGAAACGTCGTCGAGCGCGGTAAAACGTGCGGTTTGCGGCGTCGGCGTTAATTTTGCGGGGCGTTCAGCCCGGCGCGCTCGTCGCGGATTCGGCGAATTTCGGCGACGAGGTCGCTTGCGCCTTGGTCGAGGAGCGTTTGCGCCGCGTCGCGGCCGAGTTGTTCGGCGATTTCTTGCTTGTCGGCGTCGGCAAGCGCGGCGTTGAAGGTTTGCGTCGCGACCGTTTGGAACGCCGTTTTACCGTCGAACGACAAAATTTGCGCGTCGAGGCGGAGCGTTTGGCGGCGTTCGGCGTTAGTTTGGGCGGTTTCGGACGTCTCGACGCTTTGCGGGGATTGCGCGGTTTGCGTCGAGTCGGAAAGCGAACCGAGCGCGCCGATCGGAACGAGGCAGCCGCCCTGCAACGTCGCGAGAAGGGAACGCTCCGCCAAAACGCTCAAGAAGGTCGCTTCGTCGGCGAGCGGCGCGACGCGAGCGATCGTTTCGGCGTCGTCGGCGCGAGTTTCGAGCCCGAGCGCGCCCTGTCCGACCGCCGGGAGGAAGTCCGGACACTCTAAAAAATGACGGATTCGCGAGCCGAAACCGAGTCGGTTCAGCCCCGCCGACGCTAAAATCATCGCGTCGAATTCGCCGTCGTCGAGTTTTTTCAGGCGCGTTTCGACGTTGCCGCGAACCGGGCGGACGTCCCAAGCGCCGTTCGAACGCCGCAAAAGTTGGCTTTGCCGCCGCATACTGCTTGTCGCGACGACGGCGCCGGGCGGGAGTTCGTCGAGCGTCGCGAATCGGTTCGAAACGAACGCGTCGCGGAAGTCGGCGCGAACCGGAACCGCCGTCAAACGGAGCCCGTCGATTCGCTCGACCGGCAGGTCTTTGAGGCTGTGAACCGCCAAATCGATTTCGCCGAGGAGAAGCGCGCGCTGAATTTCCTTCGTGAAAACGCCTTGCGCGCCGAGATTGACGATCGCCGAATTGCGGTCGACGTCGCCTTTCGTGTG
>JAFSFF010000233.1 GCA_017435375.1 Thermoguttaceae bacterium | reverse complement strand
GTCGGGCGCGCTTTCCCCCATTTCGTTCGAGCGAGGGCGAGCGTCAACGTCAACCGGCGTTGCGCGCGGGTAACGCCGACGTAACAGAGACGCCGCTCCTCTTCGATCGCCGTTTCGGTCAGCGTCTCGATCGAGCGTTGGTGCGGAAGGATTCCCTCTTCCATTCCGACCATATAAACTTCTTTAAATTCAAGCCCTTTCGCCGCGTGATAGGTCGAGAGCAAGACCGCGTCGCTTTTAGATTTTTTATCTTGTTGCGAACTGAAAGCGGGCCCGCCGAGCGCGGCGTCGTCGAGGAACGCGGCGAGCGAACCGCCCGGATTCTCCTTCAAAAACGCCGCGGCCGCGTCGACGACTTCGCCGACCGAGTCGGTTCGCGCCTTGCGCTCCGCTTCGTCCGGGTAAAGCCGGTCGATCTCCTCTTGGTACTTGACCGCTTCGAGGAATTTCACCAACGTTTCCGGGGTGAAATCGCGCTTGAGCTTGCGTCCTTCGGCGACGATTAAGTCGCAATAACGCTTCGTCGCCTCGCGCGACCGCGAATCGAGCGTCTCCATAAAGGCGTCGTCTTTCATCGCGATTTCCCAAATCGGTTTCCCTTCGGCGACGGCGCGTTCCCGCATTTTTCCGATCGTCGTCGCCCCGATTCCGCGAGGCGGCGAGTTGATCGTTCGCAAGAGCGCGACGTCGTCCTGCGGTCGCAAAATCGCCTTCAAATACGAGACGACGTCCTTCACCTCTTTGCGGTCGAAAAACGACTGCCCGCCGACGACGACGTAAGGAATCTTCGCCGAACGCAGCTCCATTTCGACGGCGCGCGTCTGCTCGTTCGTTCGGAAAAGAATCGCGAAATCGCGGGGATGAAGCCGCGCGTCCTCCATTCGCACCTTAATCGAAAGCGCGACGCGCTTCGCCTCTTCCTCCGCGTCCTTGCACTGCAGAATTCGCGGCGGCGCGCCCTGAACGGTCGAGCGCAACCGCTTCTCGTGCCGCGTTTCGTTGAACGCGACGAGCGTGTTCGCCCAACGCAAAATTTGCGCCGTCGAGCGGTAATTTTCTTCGAGCCGAACGACTTTCGCCTCCGGCCAGTCGCGCTTAAAGTTGAGAATATGCTTCACTTCCGCGCCGCGCCAACCGTAAATCGCTTGGTCGTCGTCGCCGACGACGCAAAGGTTGCGATGAGGAAGCGCGAGCCCCTTGACGACGCGATACTGACACATGTTGGTATCTTGGTATTCGTCGACGAGAAGATGATCGAAGCGCGCGGCCTCCTCCGCCAAGGCGTCCGGATGAAGACGAAAGAGGTCTTCCGTCAGGAGCAAAATGTCGTCGAAGTCGACCGCGCCGAGGTTTTTGAGGCGCGCTTGATACTTCGAGTACGCGACGGCGCAAAGATAGTCTTTCGAATCGGTCGCGATTTCGAGCGCTTTCTCGGGCCGAACGCCGGCGGTTTTCCAATCGCCGACCGCCTTCAAAAAGTCGGCCGGACGAAGCGCCGCGCTCGTTATTTTGACTTCGCGGAGGATTTGGCGCGCCAACGACTCTTGGTCGCCGCGGTCGTAAATCGAGAACTGCGTCGGGAAGCCGATCCGATGAATTTGCCGCCGCAAAATCCGAACGCAAAGAGAGTGAAACGTCGAAATTTCCGGCTTTTTCTTGTCGACGCGCTTCGGAAGGAGGCTCGAAATCCGCTCCTGCATTTCGCGGGCCGCTTTGTTGGTGAACGTAACGGCGAGAATGCGATCCGGCGCGACGCCGCTCTTGATCAGCCGCGCGATCCGGTAAGTAACGACGCGAGTTTTACCGGTTCCGGCGCCCGCGAGAACGAGAAGCGGTCCGGAAAGCGTTTCGACGGCGGCCGTCTGCGCGGCGTTGAGCGACATATTTCGCCTTTCTGCAAAAAAATTTCGACTCGATTCGAGAATTTTGTCAATATATTAATAGAAGAACCAAAACGCTCCGCCCGCTCCGCTCCGCAAACGCCGAACGACCGGCGCCCCGGAAACGCCGTCCGTCAACCGCGCTCGTACTCCGCCCGAGCGTCGCGCAAAATCTTCCGAACGAGAAAGTCGACGTCGACGCCGTCCGCCTGCGCCAAATAGTTCAACGCGATCCGTTCGCGAAGCGCCGGAAGCGCCGCCCGCTCGACGTCGTCCGCCGAAACCGCCGTCCGCCCGGCGAACGCCGCGAACGCCTTCGCGCCCAAAATCAACGCTTGACTCGCTCGCGGCCCGGCGCCCCGTTCGACGTATTGCTGCGTCGCTTCGATCGACGTTTTCGTCTGCGGCCGCGTCTTGCGAACGATGTTGACCGCGTGTTCGACGACGCTGCGCGGCGCCGGGATTCGCCGAATCAACCCTTGGAACGTCAAAAACTCGTCGCGGCAAATCGTCGGCGGCTCCGGCGCGCGCTCTTCGCCGGTCGTTCGCAAGACCGTTTCGATTTCGTCGGCGGCCTTCGGATAATCGATTTTAACGCTAAAGAGGAAACGGTCGAGCTGCGCGTCCGGAAGCGGATACGTTCCTTCGCTTTCCAACGGGTTTTGCGTCGCGACGACGAAGAACGGCGCGTCGAGTTCGTACCGCCGCCCGGCGACCGTTACTTGGCGTTCCTGCGTCGCTTCGAGAAGCGCGGCTTGCGTTTTCGGCGGCGTTCGGTTGATTTCGTCGGCGAGAACGACGTTCGCGAAGATCGGGCCCGGCGCGAACGAAAAAGAGCGCGTTCCGGTCGCCGGGTCTTCTGGGAGAACGTCGAACCCCAAAATATCGGCCGGCGTCAAGTCCGGAGTGAATTGGATTCGACGGAAGCGCAAGTCGAGCGCGGCGGCGATCGCCCGAGCGATTCGCGTCTTGCCGAGCCCCGGAACGCCGACGAGCAGAACGTGCCCGCCCGCGAAGATTCCCGCTAAAACCTCCTCCAACACGGCGCGGGGCCCGACGATTTCCCGTTCGAGCCGCGCTAAAAACCGCTCCTTAAACTCGCCGAATTTCCGCAACAATTCGACGTCGTTCGTCGCGAGCGCGTCGTCGGTCGTTTCGTTGATTTTCGTCGTTTCGTTCGCTTGTTCGCTCATCGCCGCCCTCGTTCCTCGCTAAAAGTTTGGTTCTCTTAACTATTATACGCGTTTTACCGGTCGCGCCGCTTACTCTTAATACACGTTATCGACCGAAAGGGCCCGCAACGTCGC
>JAFSFF010000232.1 GCA_017435375.1 Thermoguttaceae bacterium | reverse complement strand
TTCGGGCACTTCCCGGTTTCGCAGCTCAAATACTCGTCCCGTTTGGGCCGTTTGATGGCGGAAGAATACAAACGCCGCACCGGCAAGAGCCGCAAATTCAACGGTTTGCAATTCGGTTACGAAGTTCGCTGCAACCAACCGACGGCTTACGACGTCATCGTCGGCAGCCAAATCGGCGTCGGCTGCTACCGCGCGCTTTGCGAAGACGGCAAAAACGGCGTCATGATCTCGGTCAACAGCGGTTCCGACCCGATGGGGCTCACCTTCCCGGCGTTCGAAGACCTCATCAATATGAGCAAACTTCGCGCTTACCAACGTCCGATCAAAGTTGGAAGCGATATGCACAAACTCGCCCGCTACCTCGAAGCGTGGAAGTAGTCGAAAAAATCGACGCAAAGCGCCGACTTTAACAACGCGTCGGCGCGACGCTAACTTTCGTTAGCCGTCGACGTTTGCGCTCTCGGCCTCCGGTTTTCATTCGGAAATCGGGGGCCGTCGCTTTTTAGGCGGCGGACGCGGCGACGCTCCGTTTCCGGACGCGTTTTCGACGTTTTTTGAGAAATTTTAAGAAAAACGACGTTTTGCCCCTTGCATTTTTTGGAAAACGCGTTAGAATGGTAGCGTCGTTAGGGGAAAGAACTTTCCTCTTCTTCGGCGGGCGCATAGCTCAGTTTGGTTAGAGCGCGTCCCTGATAAGGACGAGGTCCATGGTTCGAGTCCATGTGCGCCCACTTGAAAGCTCCGAAAGCGATTTCGGAGCTTTTTTCGTTTCTTGTCGTCGCGCAACGTTTCGACGCTTTTTCCGACGCGCGACTTTCGACGCCTTTTTGGTTTCTTATCGTCGCGCGACTTTCGGCGCCTTGCGCGTTTTAAAAAATTGAATGTCTTTCCCCGCCGCTTCTCGTTCGCGTTCGAAGTTCCCCCGACGGAAATCGCGTTCAAATTTTATCTTCGCAGTCCCCTCGGCTAAATCGTTTTTACCTTTACCTTTGAAGTTCGCCCGACGGAAATCGCGTTCGCTTTTATCTCCGAAGTTCGCCCGACGAAAATCGCGTTCGGTCGCTTCCTCCGGATTCGCGTTCGTTTCGACGCTCGAGTAAAAAACGCCGCGACGGCAGGCGAACCGTCGCGGCGTTTCCAGTTTGTCTATTTTTCGCCGTTTCGCTAATCCGCCAACTCGCCCATCAGGGTGAAGGGAGAACCGTCGACGATCTTCACTTGGCGGAACTCGCCGGCAAGCGAACGCGGGCCGTTGAAGACGACGACGCGGTCGCAAACGGTTCGCCCGGTCAGTTGGACGATTTCGTCGGACGGCGCGAAGACGCCCGGTCGCGACGCGGCGAGCATTTCTTCCGCGCTAACGACTTGCCCGGTCGACGCTTGCGTTGGAATCGGCGCGACGTTTCCGGTCGCGTCGACGGTCGCTTCGAGCGGTTCCGCGTCGGCGTACAGCGCTTCGTCGGCGTTCGACGTCGTTTGCCGCGCTTCGCGCTTGCTCGGGCCCTCGACCAAAATTTCGACCGTCTTCCCGACAAACGACGCGTTCCACTCGGCGCAAATCGCGTCTTGAACCGCGAGAAGCTCGTTGTTCCGTCGCTTTTTCACCTCTTCCGGCACGTCGTCGACCATCGTTCGCGCCGCTTCGTTGCCGGGCCGCACCGAATATTTAAAAATGAAACTATTTTTAAATCTCGCATACTTAATCAAATCCGCCGTTTGCGCGAACTCCTCTTCCGTTTCGCCGCAGAAACCGACGATGAAGTCGCTCGTGATCGCGGCGCCCGGAATCGTTTCGTAAATCCGGTCGCACAAGTCTTTATATTCCTCGACCGCGTACCGGCGCCGCATCCGTTCGAGAACCGCGTTCGACCCGTGTTGCGCCGGGACGTGCAAATACGGCGTCGCCGTCGGCAGGTCGCGCACCGCTTGGAGCAGGGCGTCCGACATATCCGTCGGGTACGAGCTGACGAAGCGAACGCGACGGATTCCCGGGATTTTGTCGATTTCGACGAGCAAATCGGCGAGGCGCGTCGTCTTTTCCCCCTCGACGTAACGATAACTATTGACCGTTTGCCCAAGAAGCGTTACTTCGACGCAACCTTGGTCGGCGAGGGTTCGAATTTCGTTCAAAATATCCTTCGGCGGGCGCGATTGCTCCGGCCCGCGAACGCTCGGGACGACGCAGTACGAGCAGAACTTATTGCACCCGAACATAATGCGCACCATCGCTTGGAAGACGCGCGGTCGAACGCCCGGCAAGCGTTTCGGGTCGTGTTGGCGGAACGAGTCGCGAACGACGCCCGGCGCGTTGCGGTTCTCGAAACGGTTGACGCTGACCGCGATCTGTTGCGACCCGGTCGCGGCGGCGTCGGCGACCAAATCGACGAGACGATCGATCTGCCCCGGGCCGACGACGACGTCGACGTGCGGCGCTCGGCGGAAAATCGTCGTTTGGTCTTTTTGCGCCATACACCCCATCACGCCGATCAGCGAGCCGGGCTTTTGCGTTTTCCAATGCTTCAGTCGTCCGAGCGCGCTGTAAATTTTCTCCTCGGCGTGTTCGCGAACGCTGCAGGTGTTGAAGAGCAAAAGCGCGGCGTCCTTGCGCGTCTCGGTTCGCTCCCAACCGGCGGAAATCAGCTCCGCCGCCGCGAGTTCCGAGTCGAGCGTGTTCATTTGACAACCGACCGTTTCAATGTAAAACTTTTTCATCGCCGTCGTTTCGCTTTCTTGTTCGAGTCGCTTTCGCTTCCGCCGTTTGGACGCGTCTTTCGTCGGCGCCGCGCTTTCGAAAGTCGGAAAACGCCGCGCCCGCTTCCGTTTATTTTACCCGAATTTGCCGCGACGCAAAGCGCCGCCCAACGAAAAGCCCGTCAAAAACCCGGCGTCCGCGCCAATTTCGACGAAATTAGTCAAGAAAAGTCGTCGATCCGGATTTTGCAGTCCGGGAGCGCGCGCAAAAACTCGCGACCGTAAGACTTCGTATGAACTCGCGGGTCGAGGACGACGACTTGGCCGACGTCCGATTTCGTCCGAATCAGCCGCCCGACGCCCTGCTTGAATTTCAAAATCGCCGTCGGAAGGAGGTAATCGCGGAACGACGAGCCGCCGCGCGCTTCGATCGCTTCCAGTCGCGCTTCGACGAGCGGCTGTTCCGGCGCCAAAAACGGAAACTTAACGATAATAACGTTGCGAAGCGCGGCGCCCGGCACGTCGACGCCCTGCCAAAACGAGTCGACGCCGAACAATACGCTCCGTTTCGTCTCCTTGAACGCTCGCACCATTTTTTGACGCGGCAAGCCCTCCGACTGCGAGAAAAACGGATATTCGTTCTCCGCGAACCAAGGAAAAAGAGCCGACGTCGCCCGACGCATTCGCTCGTTGTTGGTGAAAAGGACGAACGCGCCGCCGTCCGTTTCGGCGATATATTCCCGAAGCGCCGCGTAAAATCGCCGTTCGTCGACCGCCGCTCGGTCGCCGTCGCCGATTCCGCGCCGCCGCGCCGCTTCGTCGTCGAGTTCGAGCCCGCGCGCCAAGACGAGCGTCATTTGACGGCGGTAATCGAACGGACTCCCGAGCGCCCGCGCCCGAGCGTCCGACAAGCCGACCCGCGACCGGAAAAACGCGAACGCCCGACGCGTTTCCTCCGCCGACGCCGCGTCGAAATCGCCGCCGCCCGGCGTCGCGCCGTTCGCTTCCGACGCTCCGCTCGCGCCGCTTTTTCCCGACTTTTTGCGACTTTTCGGCGTCGCGGTCGTCAAGGTCGCGCTCGCGGCGACGACGGTCGGAACGACGTTGAAAAGCGTCTTGCGCAGAATCGGCGCGACGTCGACCGGAGCCGCCTTCATAACGATTTTCAACCGCCCCCGCGAACGCGATTTTTCGAGCCAATAAACAAAGTTTTCCGCCCGCTGTTCGAGCCAATCGTCGAGCGCCGACAAAAACGCCTCGACCCGCGTTCGCGCCGCGACGTACTCCTGCCGCCGCGCCGGGTCTTCGAGCGAATCGGACGCGGTGCGCGACGCGGCGCGGGGTCGCGCGAGCCCCTCCGAAAGGCCGTTTTTGACGATTTTCCGCTCGAAAACGCGGCCCGACGAGCCGGGCCGCGCCGCCAGCCAATCGGCCAAATCGCCGAAAAACTCCTCGACGCGGAATCGGCAGTCGTCGACCCAACGCGCCGCCCGCTCGAACGTTTCCTTGTCCGCGCCGAACGGAACCCGCGCCATTTCCTCGACGAGCAACCCGCGGTTCGTTCGGTCGTTGTAAAGTCGATTAAGGAGGTAGTCGATCTGATACTGCGACAACTCGACGCCGAGGTGTTCCGCCGCGACCTGCTCCATCGTATGCGCTTCGTCGAAGATCACCGCGTCGTATCGGGGCAAGATCGAACCGCCGACGTTGCGAATCGCCAAATCGCTGAAAAGAAGCGCGTGATTGACGATCAAAATTTTCGCCGAGTCGAGCCGCCG
>JAFSFF010000231.1 GCA_017435375.1 Thermoguttaceae bacterium | reverse complement strand
GCATAACGCGCCCGGCGGCGGTGAAGAAGTTTTCGCTCCAAACGCCGTCGAGATGAATGAGCGCGCACTGTCGAGGGCAAAACGCCAAATGCTGCAGTCCGGAAATCGGCAAGAGGCGGTCGTCGTCGGCGTCGTTTTCCGATTGCGGAACGGTCGACGGTTCGAACGTAAGCGGAGCGTCGGAACCGGTTGCCGCGTCTAGGTTTGCGTCGGCGTCGAACGGCGCGTCGTCGGACGGGAACGGCGTTTTCACATCAACTCCAAGACTTCGACGCCGGGACATTGCGCAAGACCGACGACGTCCCGCGTCCGCTCTCCTTCGGTAACGGTTCGTTTCTCCGTTCCTTCGATAACGACGTCGTAATCGGCGAAGGAGCGGGCCGGGCGTTCGCCGCAGTTTTTAGCGATTTTGATTGCGTCGAAGAGCTTGCGAGCGGGCGCGTTTCCGAGGGCGGAGTCGTGTTTGAAGACGACGAGCTTGCAGGTTCCCATCAGTCCGCGCGCGGCGCTGCGGTCGTGTTCGAACATATTTTGGAGCGCTTCCCAAAAGATTGCGAGGTCGCTTTCGGAGAACCCGGTTTGATTAGCGAACGCCGGCGAAACGAACCCGTATCCGACGTAAAGCCCGTAAGGAACGGTCGTTTTGCGCCCCATCGTGCGTTCTTTGTCTTTATCTTTGGGGTTCGTAACAACGCAGCGGGTAATCGAGTGTTCGAGCGGAACGATCGGTTCGACCGAACGAGCGAATGTCATTTGAACCGGTCCGCGTACTTGCCCCGCGTTCGCACCGGTCGACAATACGGCGCCGAACGTGCGAATATCGTAGTAATCGCGGCACATCTGTTCGCGTCCCGCTTTAATTTCGCTTCCTTGCGCTTCGCCCTTTTTTTTACGTTTGGAGCCGTCTTCTTTACTTTTAGGCGCCGCGTTTAAGTCCAAATTTAATTTGTCCGCGCCGTAAGCCGCGTCGATAAGATCGTTTAACGTTTGGTCTTGTTCTTTAATAAAGATTCCGAACGTCTCCGCTTCTTGACGGGTTAACTGAACGTAATTGCGGACTTTGCGTTTGAGGCAAACGTCGGTGACGAGACCTTCGCCGGTTTCCGGGTCGAGTCGCGGAAGGTTGCCGGCGTCCGGGTCTCCGTTCGGGTTGCCGTCTTTGACGTCGAAAATTAGCGCGAATTCGTAGCGATTTTTAATGTCGGTCATAAGAGCGTTCTTTCTTAGTGGCGAATTTTGCGGTTATGGAGTGGAAATTTAACCCTTGGCGACTTCTTGCGAATCGTCTTTTTTCTTGCGGAACGCGTCGCGCTGATGACGATATCCAAGCGCGAATTGTCCTTGATTTACCAACGAAAGGAAGGGGGGGAAATTTTCAATTTTTAACGAAATTTCGTCGAGAAGTTTTTGGTAATAAGCGCTGAGGTTGGGCTTCTGCTGTTCAATTTTAGTCAGGTGAAAATTGGATAATCTTGTCAAATAGGAAAAAGCCGTCGCGGGCGTCGTTGAAGCGGAAGCGTAGAAACGACTGCGCACCGTCGAATTCGTTTTTCCTAACGCGCTTCGTTGAATACGTTCAAGCGTAGCGAAATAACGTCCGAGTTGATAACCGACGTTTTCTTTATTAAGGTCGAGTTCCATTTTACATTGCTCCCATTGTTTGGCTGGATCGTTTTGTTTGCGTTGTTGTTCTTCCGGAGTTCCAAAACGCGCGAAACGGTTGATGTACGCTCTAATAAGCGCGGCGCGAATAGGGGTAACGTTTTTGTCGGCGCGATTACGGCGTATTGCCGCTTCTAGTAATTCGTAGGGAAAGGGGGAATCGTCTAAAACGGCGCGCACAAGCCCGTTCGCAAGGTAGGTCAACGCGTCTTTTTTGATGGGAACGCCCTTCTGCCTTCGTTTTTGAGGCGCCGCGACCGAGTTTAAAATTCGGTTTAGCGGCAAAGGACGCTCGGCGTGACGCGGCTCGTCGATTTTTATATCGTCAAAGTATTTTTTAATATTTTTCGCGAATTGAGCGACCGTGCCGACGCGCCAAAAACGAACCGAAATTCGCGCGTTGTTAGGCGACAAACCTAAAACGTAAAATTGGTCTTCTTCGGTGTGGTTCTCGCAATAGTCTCCGTTAAAAATCGCCTTATACGCTTCTTTAACGCGGTCGACATACGCGTCCGGATTGTCTTCGCTTTCCTCTGTGTTTTTGTCGTTAGCGGACGTTCCTAACGTAAGTCCGAAAACGGCTTCAAAATCCGAAGAATCCCGTGCCCAAAAAACAGTTGCCATGTCGCCGAGATAAAAACGGTTGTCCGGCGTCGCAAGCAACGCGTTTAGCGCGGTCGCGTATTCGAAGACGAGTTTTTCGCCGACGGGCGCGTTTGCGCCTTGTTTTTTACCAAAAGAACAAAACGCGTTTTCGTTGTAACTAACGAGCGTCGCTCCCGACGACTGCCCGCCTCTTATTTTTATTTGCGGCAAGTGTTTTCGGGCGATAGGGACAAGTTCGTTCGTAATCATACAACGTCCGAGTTCGGCGTCGGCGGCGCCGACTTCGCGTTCGATCGCTTGCTTGACTTCGGGAAGTTCGGCGACAATAGAGGAGGAGCCTTTAAGTTTAAAGGTTATATTATTAGGCGTTTTGGACGCTTCGGCCCAGCCGGGGACTTTTTGAAGAAACGTCTTTTTTTCTTCATAGGAAAACGCGACGAATTGGCGAACCGCGTTCCAAGCCAGGATTGGCAAATCGCCGAGTTCGGCGAGTCGCGCTCGAAACGCTTCGTGTTTCCGCGTCGTTTCTTTGTCGTTCGGAAAACCAAGCGCGTATTCAAAATTATCCCAAAGTAAATTGGCTTCGATACGCTTGCCCGAGCGACCGCAATTTTGCGGAACGCAAAACGGACGCGCCGGTTTGCCGTCGGCGTCCTTGTTTATTTGGATTTGCACCGGGGTTCCGTCCGGTCTGAGAACGAGAACGTAAGGAATCTTTTTGTATTCGAATCCAAGCGGCGCGACGCCGTCGTCGCCGTTTTGGACTTTGCGTTGGTAATATCGAGCAAGCGCTTGAATAATCATCGTTTGCGCTCCTTAACGTTGGCGCGTTTCGCGAAAAGTTCAAACGGTTCCGGAACGCCTTCCGAAGCGGCGCGGCATTTTTCGACGTCGATAACGCCGTCGAACATTACCGCGTGGTAAAAATAAGGCGTTGGGGTTTTCGGGTCGGAATAATCGAGGTCGTATAACATCCAACCGAGATTTTGCGTTCCTTGCAATTCCGGCGCGTCGTCCGTAATCGGCGGGAGATTTTCAAGTTCCGCAGGTTCGACGAGCTGAAAATCGACCGGAAACTCGCGGGTTCCAAAGTAAGGCTGATGAAAAAATTGGCCTTTCCGCGCTCGACGTTCGAACATCGCGGCGTATTTTGCTTCCGTTTCGTCGGCGCGAGGTTTGGCGTCGTTAAGGTTGACGAAGCCGTCTTCGTCGTCGAGCCAAACGGGAGTCGGACGAACGATTTTGGCGCGACGTTCCGGCGGGATGAACTCGAATTCCGCGTGCAAACGGTATTTAACGTCGCGCAAAATCAACGAGGCGCGCTGTTGGCGGCTCTCGGTAATATCGATTCCGGCGCCGCCAGCCGTCGCTTTTTGCGCGACTTCGTTGCGGCGAATTGAGTGCCAACGAATCGGTTTTAACACTTCGATCTTTTGAATTTTCCAAATAATCGCCGGTTTCCACAGAATCGCTTCGAAAATCGCGCGCGCCGCCGACGGCGTGATCACGGGATACGACACGCGCTCCACTTTGAACTCGGGACGCGTAAAACACGCAAAATCGCCGCTTACCTCTAAGCAAAAACCTCGCATAACGTCGCGCTTTCCTTTCTAAAATTAAAAACAATTTTTGCTTTTCACTATATTTGTTAAATAAAATTTTAGCGCCATTATGGAGCGGCGTCAAGTAAATTTTTAGAAATTTACTTAATTTTTTTGCGATTTGTAGTATAATTATCGAGTCGTTCTTTTTACAAGGAACGTGGATTGAAACACTATGTTTGTTAAATAGGCGTTGGCAAACGTCGACAGAGCGAAGGGAAGCGCGAACGTTTCCCTTCGCTTTTTTATTGGGCTAAATCTCTAAAATTTCCCAAGGTTCGTGTTTGCGATAAACGTTGTAACCGAAAACCTCGTCGTAATCGCGAGCGTCCGTTTGAAAGTAAACGTCCGAGTCTTCGGTTAATTTCTCGATTCGACCGAGGGAAACGAGTTCGTCGACGACGTTTCGGGGCAGGTTGACGGAATATTTTTGTAATTTTCGCAACAAATTGGCGCGGGCGCCGGTCGCGCGCAGTTCGTCGATATACTCGGCTCCTTTTCCGTAACGAACGTAAACAGTTTGCGAGTAAATATCTTCAATCATTTGAAACTTTTCGCCGACCGTCCGAAATTTCATTTCCGGCTCTCGCGAAGGATATTTTCCATTAGCGGGAATGCGAACGCCCTTAGTTAGCGCCGGTAAAATTTGCGGTTCGTCGAAAGTCGCGCAGTTATAATAAAAGTTCGCGAAATAGTTTTTAAAAATTTCCGGGTCGGTTCCGTCGAACGGCGTTTCGGGGGCGAACAGTTCTATTGTCGCGTCGACGCCGTTGCGTAACGTCGGCAATACCGCCGGCGCCGGTTTCGGCGGGGCAAAGACGCGAACCAAGCCGCCGCGGGGGAGGTTCGTTCGCGGGTCGACGTCGGTCGCGACGCCGAGGCGGCCTTCGCGGTTGCAGCGGCCCGCCGCTTGAGCGATCGAGCCCAACCCGGCCAACGCGCGGAAAACGACCGGGAAGTCGACGTCGACGCCCGCTTCGATCACTTGCGTCGATACGACCCGCAACGGTCGGCGACGCTCCGGCGGAAGAGCGCGGTTCCTTGCGAGAATTTCGCGGATTTGCTCGACG
>JAFSFF010000230.1 GCA_017435375.1 Thermoguttaceae bacterium | reverse complement strand
AGCGTCGTTTTAAAGTGTTGCGTCGACAGATTTTTCAAAACGCTGTTTTTCGAGTATAAGTAAAGGCCGCCGCGCATCCAAGGAATACCATGTTTGGCGTAATCGTACCGCTCGGTCATCTCGCGGCGCAGTTCGTCGCGGAACGAAATTTGGTCGAGGTAAGCGTTCGTCGTCTTATTTTCGGCGGCGATCCACTCTTCCAACTCGGGCGTTTTCTCGATTTCCATCCAGCGATACGGGTCGGCGACCTTCGTCCCGAAATACTCGTCGACTTGGTCGCAGACGCGCGCTTTCGGATACTCGAATTTCGCGCTCTTTTCTTGCGCTTGAAGGCCGGTCGACGCGACGCTCGCCGCCAACCCGACGCAAAGGGAAGCGGCCAACGGCGCGACGCCCTTATTTTTACTTCGTTTCATCGTTAGAAATTCTCCATTTTATCTAAATTCAAGTAAAATCTTGAACCAAACGCTCAATTTAACGCCGCTTGTCGTCGCGACTCTTACTATTATAACAAATTTTCCGATTAGCGCACGGCGGGGACGCCGATTTTAAAAAAAATCGACAAATTTTGTCGATTAAGTCTCCCCTTACTTCTTGCTTTTCAAAAAATTTTACGGTATATTAATAGCGACGCGCGGTTTTATTAGTTTCGGCTTATTTTTCATCCTTCGTTTATATATTTCGAAATTTTGCCGCCCGTTTCCGGAACGCGATTCGACGCGCCGTTTGTATTTTTAATTTGTCGATCAATCAATAAGGAATAAACGATAAAACAATGAGAATTTCCACGAAAGGTCGTTACGGTTTACGTATTTTACTCGATTTAGCGGCGCACCAAGCGGACGGACGCCCTCGACTAATCCGCGAAATCGCAAAATCGCAACAAATTTCGGAAAAATACGTCAGTCGCTTGATTCTCGCGTTGCGCGACGCCGGCGTCGTCGGTTCTTTTCGCGGCGCGCGCGGCGGTTACGCCATCGTCAAACCGCTCGACCAAGTAACGCTTCTCGAAGCGATCGAAACAATGGAGGGCCCGCTCGAAGTCGTCGAGTGTCTCGCCGCCGACGCCGCGAATTGCGAACGCTCCGAAACCTGCGGCCCTCGTCAATTTTGGCGGCGTTTTAACGACGAAATTCGCGCTATCTTGCGGAAATACACCGTTCAAGATTTATTCGCTTCCTGTTGCGCGGGCAATCAAGACGGGCTCGCGTCGCTCGTTTCCCTAACGCCTCCCGCCTCGGAAGGCGATTCCGAATAAACGGTCGCGACGCGGCGAAGGAGCGATCGCTAATGCGCCGCAACGTTTTTAACGATTTCGACGACTTTAACGCCGTTTAGCGCCGACGTCGTCTCGCCGACCGTTCGCCCGGAACGCGTTGAAGAAGAACGCGCTCGTTTTTTCCTTAAAGCGCCTTTATCCGCTCCGCTCCGTCGTTGACGAAATCGCTTTCCTTATATATAATGACAAAGCGAGTCGCCGGAGTCCGACGTTCGAGGCGTTTCCTTTCCTTGTTACTTTACTTTTTGATTTCGCGCAAGTTGGTTTATCCGTTCCTTCGCGCCCAACCAGAAAGCCTTTTGATGCATATTCCGGACAATTATCTCAGCGTTTCGACCTGCGCCGTTTTGACCGCCGCGACCGTTCCCGTTTGGTATCGTTCGATCAAAACGGTCGTTCGCGACTTCCCGCAAGAGCGTTTTTCGGCGCTCGGCGTCGCGGCCGCCTGCTCCTTTTTGGCGATGATGTTCAACATTCCGCTCCCCGGCGGGACGACCGGACACGCGGTCGGCGGAACGGTTCTCGCGATTCTACTCGGGCCGCAAGCGGCGTGTATCGCGTTAACGATCGCGCTGGCGATTCAGGCGCTCCTTTTCGGCGACGGCGGGATTATCGCGTTCGGCGCCAACTGCTTCAACCTCGCGTTCGTTTGCCCTTTCGTCGGCTATTACGTTTATCGAGCGCTGCAACGTTTTTCGAAAAACGCGCTCGTTAACGTCGCCGTTTCGTCGTTCGTCGGGCTGAACGTCGCGGCGCTGACGACGGCGATTCAGTTCGGGATTCAACCGGCCCTTTTCACCGACGCGAACGGCCAAGCGCTTTACTGCCCTTACGGCCTTTCGGTCGCGGTACCGGCGATGATGATCGGGCACCTGACCCTTTTCGGCTTGGCGGAAGCCGTTTTTTCGGTCGCCGTTTTCGCGTTTATTCGCCAATCCGCCCCGCATTTCTCCCCCGAATTCGCTAATTTAACTTCGGAAACCGCCGACGGCGCCGCCTCGCAGCCGGAAAATAACGTGCAGGCGCCGCAAGTCGCGACGCAAACGCCAAACGCTTCCCGCTTTCTCCCCGTTTATTTGATGTTGGCGCTCTTGATCGTTTTGTCGCCGCTCGGCCTCCTCGCCGAAGGAACCGCTTGGGGCGAATGGGGCGCCGACGAGATCGCCGCGACGACGGCGACCGCCGACGGCCCGGAACTCGGTTACACGCCGTCCGGTTTGACCGACGGTTTCGCTTGGAGCGCGCCGGTTCCCGACTATTCGCTCGCGGAGTCGGCGCCGGGTCTCCCCGATTGGGCGGCTTACGTCCTTTCGGCGATTATCGGAACGGCCCTTTCGGTCGTTTTGGCGAAACTTTCTTACCTCTTCGTCGCCGCGAAACGTTCCGCTTAACGGTTTTGCGCCGACTTTGCCGATAAAATGGACTCGACCGAATCAATAGAAAAGCCGAAACTTCCCGCTTGGCTCGACTCCGACGAGCGATACGAACCGCCGCGCGACCGCGACGCGTTCGTTCGTCGGAGCGCGGCGGCGGCGGCGGCGGTTTTGTCGCAAGTCCGTCGAGCGCCGGTTGCCGGAAGCGCGTTCGGTTTGTCGACGCCGGTCGAGACGTTTTGCGTTTTCGCGCTTGTTTTGCTCGTCGCGGCGTCGCGAAATTTTGCGTTCGTCGAGATTCTCGGCGCGGCGACGCTCGTTCGGGTCGCGCTCCTTTCCCCTCGACGTTTGGCCGACGTCTTGACGGCGCCGTTCCAAGCGTTCCTTTTCTCCTTATTAATAACGGCGCCCGCCGCGTTTTTCGGTCAGCCCCGCGCTTTCGTCGTCGTTCCTTGCAAAACGCTCGTCGCGACGACGTTAATCGCGCTCCTCGCTCGGTCGACCCCTTGGAACCGACTTTCGGCGAGCTTTAAAACGTTCGGCGCCCCCGATCTTTTCGTTTTCACCTTCGACCTCGCGTTGAAATACGTCGCGTTATTAGCCGAAATCGCGCTGCAAACGCTCGACGCGGTTCGCCTCCGTTCGGTCGGACGCAATCGACGCAAGGGCGCGACGCTCGGCGGCGTCGTCGGCGTCGCGTTTCTGAAAGCGCAAGACGCGGTCGAAGAACAGTTTGACGCGATGACTTGCCGCGGTTTTTCCGGCGAATACCGTCGTTTTCCGGTCGGCGTTTTCCGCCCGGTCGACGCGCTCGGCGTCGCGGCGCTCGTCGTTTTCGTCGCGCTTTTCCTTTATTTGGAGTCGTTCGTTCGATGATTGTGTTGAAAAACGTTTCGTTTTCTTATCCGGACGGCGTCCGCGCGCTCCAAGACCTCGACTTGACGTTCGAACGCGGCGCCTCGGTCGCGCTCCTCGGCCCAAACGGTTGCGGGAAGACGACGCTTTTGCGTCTCTTAAACGGCCTAATCTTCCCAAATTCCGGCGAATATCGTTTCGACGGCGCCCTAATCGACCGTTCGGCGCTCAAAGACGCGGCGTTTTCAAAGCGTTTTCATCGGCGCGTCGGGTACGTTTTTCAAAATGTCGACGCGCAACTCTTTTGCGGCTCGGTCGAAGACGAGATCGCGTTCGGCCCGCGTCAAATGGGAATCGACGAAGCGGAGATTTCGCGCCGCGTCGACGATTGCCTCGAACTTTTGCAGATTTCGCCTCTTCGCCGTCGGGCGCCTTACGCGCTTTCCGGGGGCGAAAAGCGTCGTGTCGCGTTCGCTTGCGTTTTGGCGTTGAATCCGGACGCGCTGACGATGGACGAGCCGCTCGCCGGTCTCGACGTTGGAACGCAACGTCGCTTGCTCGACTTCCTCGTCGGGCTCCGCCGCGCGAAGAAAACGTTAATTTTCGCGACGCACAGCGAGAGTTTCGCCGCCGAAATCGCCGAAATTCGCGTTCGGTTGGAAGCCGGACGCGTCGTCGCCGTCGAACGTTAACCGCCGCGAACCGTCCCAACCGCTAAAATCAATCCAACCGTTAAAAACACCCCAACCGTCTCAAACCGGCTCAACCGACGCGCTCCTTAAAATCGGTCGTTCCAACGCCCCCGACGCGCCTTATTTCCCGCCGTTAGTCCGCTCGAAACGCCCCCGAGCCGACTCAATTCTCCAAACGCCGACGACTTCCCCTAATCCTCCAAACGCCAAATCCCTCAAACGTCGCCAACTCAAACGCAAAACGCCGCGAACCGGGCTTTCCCAAGTTCGCGGCGTTTTTTATTTTGCGCGACCGTTTCAAACGGCTAATCGTCTAAAGCGTTAAAATCATTGATTCCGTTTCAAGTCGTCGAAGCGAACGAGCGAAACGCGCGAAGCGTTCAGCCCCCAAGGCGACCGTCCGCAACAATACCCGACGAGGAAGGTCTCCGGGTCGACGAAATGCAACGCCGGATAACAGAATCCGCGCAACTCGCCTTCGGCGGAACGGTCGAGCGTTTTCTTCGTCAAAATCGTTTGTCCGTCCGGCGATAAAATCCCGATCGTCAACGGGTTGCGCGCGTTCGGCGACTCGTTCCAAACGGCGATCAAATTGTCCCCGCCCGGCTCCCGCTTGATGACGGCCGGCGACGTCGGCGAAACGAGCGGCGACGGTTCGGAATCGCTCCAAGTAACGCCGTTATCGGTCGAGTAACTGAAATACTGCCGTCCGCTCGCGTTGCGCAACGTCATCAGGAGCCGTCCGTCCGCCAACTCGACGACGCCCGGCTCTTGGTACATAATATTTTTCGCGTTCGGAACGATTTCGCTCTTCTTCCAACGCCGTCCGCCGTCGTCGGAAATCAAACAGAAAACGGTCGCCTTGCTCTCGTAATTATACACGTCGCCGCCGCGATACGCGTGTCGGGCGATCGGCGCCAAGAGCCGTCCGTTCGCCAGTTGAACGACGCGGTCGTTGTTCAAGACGTTGTACGTCTCTTCGTCGATCATCTGAACGCGTCGGCTCCAAGTTTTCCCTTCGTCGTACGAGAATCGAACGTAAGGGCGGCAGTCTCCGGCGTGTTCCTTCACCAAGTAAAAGAGCGCGATCGAACGGTCGCGGAGGCGCAGGAGCGAAACCGACATCACGTTCAACTTTCCTTCGTTTTCGAGAACAAGTTCGTCCTCTTCCGACCAAGTAACGCCGTCGTCTTTCGAAACGCGACTCATAAGGCGCGCCGACGCGTGATCGTCGCCGGAATTTCCGTAATAATGCGTATAAACGTAAAGAATTTCCCCCGTTTCCAACCGAACGAAGGCGCCTTCGCTGTTCCGCGGATTTCCTTCGCCGGACGGCAATTCGAGAACGACCGTTTTCACGACCGGCGACGCGACTTGCGCTTCCTTCGTCGGCGCGTCGTTCCCCATCAACCAAAGATTCGCCATCAACCCGAGGTATCCGACGGCAAATAAAACTAAAGGAGATTTCATTGTCTCGTTCCTTCGCGTTCTCGCTCTTCGGCGACCGAACGGTCGCTTTTGTTAATCGTTAAATGAAATCGTTTGCCGACGAAGCGCGCCGTTTCGCGCCGTCGCGTTCGCGCTTGTTTCCAGCGCTTCAAGAAACGCCGAAAAGCGCCGCGATATTCGCGACGCTCGACGCGGTTCGACGCGTTTTTTCTCCGCGACGACGCTTTATTTAGCGTCCGCAGCAAACGTCGCCGCTATTACCAGCGCAAATTCGGATTCGGCGTCGGAACGTTCGGCGCCGCGACGGGCGCGTTTTCGTTCGGAACCTGCGCGACCATCGCTCGCGGCGGCTCCGCGACGGCGTTCGACGCGTTCTCCTGCGTCGGCGCGGACGGAGCGACCGCGACGTAATTCGGCGTCGGCGAAACCGGAGCGTTCGAAGCGTAATTCGGCGTCGGCGAAACCGGAGCGTTCGAAGCGTAATTCGGCGTCGGCGAAACCGGAGCGACCGAAGCGTAATTCGGCGCCGTCGAAGCCGAAACGCTCGCCGCGGCGTTCGAAGCGGCCGTCGGCGAACCGGCAAAATTTCCAAAGCCGTTAGTTTGATTATAACCGGAATTTTGCGAATTTCCAGCGAATTGCGGCGCTCCGCCGTTCAAATTCGTCGCGCCGCCGCCCGGATAACCCGCGTTTCCGCTATAAACGGCAAAATCATTGTTTCCTCCGACGCTCGGCTCCGCGAAAGCGGTCGAATTTTGCGCCGCGGCGCCATTCTCGTTCAAAGAAAAGCGATTCGCGACCGCGACGTTAGCCGACGCGTTTTCCGCGATCGGAGCGTTCGTCTCGACCGAAGCCGTCGTTTCGAGCGGAGCGTTTAAAATATCGGCGACCGTCGGAGCATTCGCGCCCAAATCGTCCCAAGTCGGGAAACGGTCGACGCTCGCGGTCGCGTCGGACGGCGCCTCGATCTCGCGTTGGAAATCGACGCCGCGCCGCCAATTCGAATCGGTCGTCCAACTCGCGTTTGCCGTCGGCGCCTGCGAAGCCGCCCAATTTCCGTTTTCCGCGTCGCCGTTCGTCGAAACGTCGGCGTTTAACGCGACGTCGGCGTTTTCCTCCCCGCCGCCCTCGACCGCCGCGGCCGGAAGGGCCGCGCCGAAGGAACCGGCGCTCGTTTCGGGAGCGAAACCGACGCTCGTCGAATTGGGAACGCTTCGCAACGTCGACGAATCGATCGAAGCCAACGCGTCGTCGTTCAAACTTCCAAGCGCGTTTTCCGTTGAAACGCCGTTTTCGCCGTTATTTTCCGAATCGACGACCGCGACGGCGCTCGCGTCGTCCGCCGAACTTTCGTCGCGCCAATTTCCCGACGCGCACCAAGCTCCCAACCCAAACGCCGCCAAAGCGACGCCGGTCGTTCGCAACGCTCCGCTCCGCCAAAGGCCGCGCCAATCGCGCCCTTTTTTCTCGTCGGTCGTCGCGCCAAACGTCGTCCAATCGGGCAGCGTCGCGACAACGCGCGAACGCGGCGCGGCGTTCGTTTGCTCGGCGCGTTCTTTTTCCTCCGCGTCCAACCAATCTTGCGCGAACGATTCGTTGGCGGCGACGGTCGTTTCAACGGAAACGTCGTTAAATTCTTGCGCGCGGTCGGCGGCGTCGTTATTTTGCGTCATCGCGTTCAGCCCTTATTACGTCGAAAAAGCGAAAAAGACAAGTCGAAGCGCCTCCGTCGTCGTTCTTCGGAAGCGTCTCTTATATTTTATCGACCGTCGAGACGTTAAAATTTAACCGTTCTTCTAAAAATCGCGCTTATGTCGATTTTAACGTCCACGGACTCTGGAAGAACCAAAACGGTTTTAACGTCCGCGCAAGATTACGCGGCGTTAAAACCGTTTTAATCGTTCCTCTTTTTCAATCGGTCGCTTATTTTTTAAAGAACTCGCGAACGTTCGCGACCAAATATTCTTGCTCTTCCGGTCGCAGTTCCGGGAAGATCGGGAGCGCGAGAACTTCGTCGGCCGCTTTGCGCGTTTCCGGAAGATCGTTCGGCTTATATCCCAAATAAGCGAAGCACTCTTGTTCGTGCAACCCGAGCGGATAATAAATATCCGTCCCAATTTTCCTTTCCGCTAAGAAAGCGCGCAATTCGTTCCGTTTTCCATTGAAAACACGAATAACGTATTGGTTCCAAACGTGTCGCCGATTCCCGACTTTTTTCGGCGTCGCGACAAATTCGTCGAGCCCGGCTTCGGCGAAAAGCGCGTCGTACCGTTCGGCGTTGCGTCCGCGCGCTTCGGTCCAAGCGTCGAGATAAGGCAACTTCACGTTCAAAATCGCCGCTTGATAGGAGTCGAGGCGGCTATTAATTCCGATTTCCTTATGATAGTAGCGCGGCTCCATCCCGTGCGCCCGCAGAAGTCGAACGCGAGCGGCCAACGCCTCGTCGTTGCAGACGACCATTCCGCCGTCCCCCGCGCCGCCGAGGTTTTTCGTCGGATAGAAGCTCAAACACGACATATCGCCCCAGTTCCCGACCGAAACGCCGTCCAACTCGGCTCCGATCGCTTGGCAAGAGTCTTCGATTAGGTAAACTTTGCGCCCAAAACGCTCCTCGGCGCGCTTAGCGATCGCTTGGAACGCCGGCATATCCGCCGCTTGCCCGAAGAGGTGAACGACGATAATCGCCCGCGTTTTCTCGGTGATTTTCGCTTCGACGTCCTTCGGATCGAGGTTCCAAGTCGTCGGCTCGATATCGGCGAAAACCGGCGTCGCGCCGACTCGCGGGACGCAACTCGCGGTCGCGAAGAAAGTAAACGACGGCGAAATCACTTCGTCCCCCGCTTCGACTCCGGCGGCCATCAACGCCAATAGAAGCGCGTCGCTCCCGGAAGCGCAACCGATCGCGAAGTTCGTTCGGGAGTATTTCGCGATATTTTCTTCGAGCTTTTTGACCTCCGGCCCGAGAATGAACATTCCGCTTTCGTTGACGCTCAAGAGCGCGGCGTTCATCGCGTCGCCGAGTTCGGCGTATTGACGTTTCAAATCCAACAACGGAACGGAGGCGACGGAAGCGGACACGAGCAAACCTTTCATTACAAATCGACTCAAAAACGTTGTTCGTTCTTCGGCGATTCGCGCGACGCGACCGCTCAAACGGGCAAAACAGATCGCTCCAAACGAAACGCGTCGCGTCTCGACGCTCGATACTTTCCTATCGATTCAACGAAAACGTTGTCGTTTGCCCGCCTTTTGCAATCTTGCCTAACGTTTGACGGCGCGCTCGCCCGACGCGGTCGTCGACGTCGCGCCCCGCCGAGAACGATTCTCTAAGCGTCTTGAGGATACCGCAAATTGTTCGACGCGTCAAGCGAAAAAATCCCTTTTTTCCCGAAAAATACCCAAAATTATCTATTTTCACCCCCGCGCCTCTCGTTCGCTCGTTTCGCCTTTACATTTTCGCGTCCCCATTTTCCTTAAAACCGATAAAACGCTCAAAATCGTTCGCGCGCCCGCTTCCTTGAATCGACAAAAACGGCAAAATCCAAAGAACGTAAATTTTGCCCTAAAAAGAAAGACGACGCGGAAAAAAAGACGATATTAATAACGATTTGACGCGTCGTTAATCGCCGTGCGATCGCCTCGTTCGTTTTCGCCGTCGAACCGCGATCTCCCGACTAACGCGCCCTTCCTTCCCCTCCTTTCCGCTCAACGCTCCTCCTATGTCGACCATTTCTCGCGTCCAATGTTCGACTTCGGAATCCGCCTCCTTCGCCGAGTCGATTTCCGAAGCCGCCGTCGTTCCTTTCTTTCCGGCGCCGCTGACCGTTTTCGAGGACTATATGTTTCTCGATTACGCGGCGAAATATCCGACGGCGATCATTTGCCGCCTCCGTTTGCGCGGTCGTCTCGACGTCGAACGGTTTCGCCAAGCGCTGGAAATCGCCGTTCGCCGTCATCCGCTCTTCGCTTGCCGCGTCGAAAAAATCGGGCGCCGTCGACGTTGGGTTCCGAACGACGCTCCGCTCGCTTTCGTCGAGGCGCGACGCGAAACCGTTCCCGGCGCCGACGGCTCCGACTTTTTCGAAAGCGTTCGTCCCTTCCGCCTCGACCGCGAATCGGGCCTTCGAACGACCGTTATTTGGGACGACTCTTCCGCCGACGTCGTGTTCCGTTGCCATCACGCGGTTTCGGACGGAACCGGCTTGAAGTCGTTCATCGCCGATTCGCTCGTCGAATACGCGATTCTCGTCGGCGTTCTTCCCCCGAACGCCGAACGTCGCCCGCTTAATTTCGACGCGTTGCGCCGACGCGGCCGGTTCGGGTTGACGTTTAAAAGTTACTGTCTTAACTATCTTTACACAACGGCGTCGACGCTTCGCTTTCTTTTCGGACGTCCGCGAGCTTTCACGCCGCTCCCCGACGCGCCCGAAATCGCGCCGTTCGACGCCGACGTCGACGAAATCCGCCGCCGTCCCGACTTGTTGACGACCGCGTTAAGCGTCGACGCGACGCGACGTTGCATCGCGACCGCGAAACGGCTCGGAATCACCGTCAACGACTTGGCGCTTTCCGCGTTCGTTTGGTCGCTCGACGAAATTCGACGGGCGCGCGGCGAAAGTCTCGGAGGTCGAACGCGAATCGCGACGCCGATCAATTTGCGCAACAAAAACCATTTCGCGTCGCCGGCCTGCAACGTCGTAACGATGACCTTCGTCGACTTTTTACGTTCCGACCGCCGAAATCCGCGTCGTCTCCTCAAAGCGACGCGCCGCAAAATGAACGTCGTCAAACAACGCGACCAAAAACACTTTCTCGACTTGGTTCTCAAGACCGGCGATTTCCTCGGACGACTCGTCGGCGGCGACCTTTCCCTCTTTTTGCGCTCAAATCAATGCCGCGCGACGGCGACTTTTTCGAACATCGGGCGCACCTTCGGCGACGTTCCGCTCGAACGCGACGAAAACGGTAGGGTTCGCGTCGGCGATCTGACGCTCGACGCGATCGAAAACGCGCCGCCGATTCGCAACCGCTCGCCTATTTCGGTCGCCGCGCTCACTTACGGCGAACGCTTAACCTTCGGTTTTCGCTTCGATCCGCGTTATCTAACCGACGCCGAAGCGCGAGCGTTCCTCGACCGTTTCGCCGCCGCTTGCGCCGATTACTTCGAAACGACCGAACGCTCGACGCCCGCCCAATAAAACGCCGAAAAAAGTTAAAATCTCAAACGCCGCCGCGGCGCGAAAGAACCGACGAGACGCTCGACGTTCCGTCGACGCTCCTCGCGTCGCGAAACGCCGCCAAGTCCGCGCCGCAAAAAAGAGAAAACGGCTTCAAGAAACTTGAACGACGCGGAAACTAATCGAGCGTTCCGCCGTCGTTCGAACGTCGACGACGCGCGAAACGCCGGAAAAACTCGATCTTCGCTAAGCGCGAACCGGGCGAAACGCCGAGTCGCCCCTTCACGTCCGCTTCGGAAATCAACGCCAACCAATCGCAAGACGTGCGCGACGCGACCCGTTCGAGTTCTTCGTTTTTACAATAGAAATCGCGAAAGCAACGCGGTTTCGTATGATTCTCGACCAAACAACAAATCTGTTCGCGAAACTCGACCAAATCGGCGTCGCCGTCGTACCCGCACTTCTCGATCAAGAGCCGTCGAGCGATTCCGGCGCCCTTGGGCCCGTGTTTCGGCGTCGTTACCCGACCGTTGCGATACCGAACGCAACGCGGTTTGCCGACGTCGTGCCAAAGCGCCGCCAAAAACGTCAAAGCGCGACGCGTCGGCGTCAGCGTTCCCCACTCCGGAAGGCCGATTAGCGTTTCGCAAACCATTTTTGTGTGCGTCCAAACGTCCCCCTCGGCGTGATGGTCGGCGTTTTGCGGCGACGCTTTCATCGGCTCGACCCATTCGGCGAAAATCTCCTCGACCGCCGCCCAGTCGACCGACCGCGCTTCGAGAACCAACGCCGCCGCCGGCGTTTTCTCCTTCAATTTTCCCAAGAGTCGGTTTTCGTCGATTTGCGCGAAACGAACCGCCGACGCCCCGAAATCTTGCCTAAAACGGTCGCGAGCGCCCTCGTTTTTCTCGACTTTTTCGTCGCGACCGCCCCGTTCGAACGCGCGCCGATTTCCCGACGGTCGATTCCCGCGTTCGAATTTTTCGTTTCCGACGGTTTCGCCCCGATTTCCGGCGCGCTCGCCTCTCCGTTCGCTCGACGAGGAACCGCCGGGCCGTCCCTTGAAACGTCGACGCCGAAAACGATTGCGCCCGTCGGCGTTCGCGTCGGCTCGTTCGCCGCCGTTCGCCGCGTCGCGCCGTTCGGCGTTTCGTCCGTCGTTTCGTTCCGAGCGTTCCTCGGGCAATCTCATCCGTTCGTCTTTCGTTCCAGGTTGCAAAGTCAAGGCGTTCGCTCCGGCGTTAAAATCCGCCGAAGCGTTAAAATCGGCGTCCCAACGTTCCGGCGCCGAGGCCGGAACGCTTCGCCCAACCGCGAACGCGACCGGTCAAGACGCGTTCGCCGTTTCCGCTCGTCGAATTAAGCGAAATATTCGACGGCGTTTTTGAAAATCGCGAACCCGTCGCCGACTTTCGTCGCGAAATCGGGCTCGTTTTGATAACGCGTCCAGTCCGGACGTTGCGTTTTGTCGAGGTGGCGTTCCGGGTGCGGCATCAAGCCGAAAACGCGACCGGTTTCGTCGCAAACGCCGGCGACGTCGCGAACGGCGCCGTTCGGGTTGTTCCCCGCCGCGTAACGGAGCGCGAGTCGGCCTTGCGCTTCGAGGGCGTCGAGAACCGCCGCGTCGCGTCCCATAAACTTCCCTTCGGCGTGCGCGATCGGGAGGTACATCTTGTCGACGCCGCGGAGGAAAACGCACTTGTCGCTCTTAACTTCCAAATGCGCCCAACGGTCGACGTAAACGCCGCTGTCGTTCCAAGTAAGGGTCGCCGGGGCGCCGATTTCGTCGTCCGCGACGAGAATGCCGCTCTTGATCAAGATTTGGAAGCCGTTGCAAATCCCCAAGACGAGCTTGTCGGCGTCCTTAAAACGGCTGACCGCGTCGAAAAGGCGCAGACGAATCTTCGACGCGAGAACTCGGCCCGCCGCGACGTCGTCGCCGTAACTGAAGCCGCCCGGGAAGCACATAATTTGGAAGCGGTCGATGATCGACGGGTCTTCCAGAAGGCGGTTGACGTGAATCCGCTCGGTCGTCGCGCCGGCCAATTCAAACGCGTAAGCGGTTTCGTAATCGCAGTTCGTGCCGGGCGCTCTTAAAATCAATACGTTCGGTTTCATTGTTATTCGCTACCGT
>JAFSFF010000229.1 GCA_017435375.1 Thermoguttaceae bacterium | reverse complement strand
GCCCGATCATAATCCCGTCGACCGGGTAATTTTGGAGCCGTTCGACCGCTTCGCTCGGCGTTTTAATATCGCCGTTCCCGATCAGCGGAATCTTGCGGAGGACGCCCTTAATCTTTGCGATTTCTTCCCAATCGGCAAAACCGGAATACATTTGCTTCGCGGTGCGTCCGTGAACGGTCAGCGCGGCGGCGCCCGCCTCCTCGACCGCTTGCGCGACGTCGACGGCGTTGACGGAATCGGCGGTCAGCCCGAGCCGAATTTTCGCCGTTACCGGGGTCGGCGCGCAAATTCGAGCGACCCGTCCGACCAACTCGCCGACTTTCGCCGGGTCGCGGAGCAAATAAGAACCGCTCGCCGACCGTTTCGCGATCGCCGGCGCCGGGCAGCCGAAATTTAAGTCGACGACGCTGACGTTCAGCTCCTTCGCGAGTCGGCGCGCCAACTCTTCGAGCGTTTCCGGCGTGTTGTCCCAAATCTGCACCGCCAACGGGCGCGGCTCCTCCGCGACGCCCCAAAGTCGCGGCGGCTCCCCGTCTCCCCGCGCCTCCATACAGACGAACGCCCGCGCGCTCACCATCTCCGTCGCGATCAGCCCGACTCCGCCGAGATAACGCAACAGCTCCCGATGCGCGAAGTTCGTGTACCCGGCCATCGGCGCCGATAAAACCGGCGGCGAAACGACGACGTTCCCGATCGTTAGCGACGTTTTCAAGATTTTCCCCTTATTAATATATAGGCGTATTATTGAAAGTCGACGTTACTATCGCGCCTTCCGCTCTCGCAACCGAACGCGTCGACCGCCCGCGCTCCGCTTCCCGCTCGAACGCTCGACGACGAACGCTCCGGAGCAAACGTTAATATTATAAAAGTTTCCGCGTTTTCCGCAAGCGGGCCTTTCTTTGCCGGACAAACTTGCGCAACTTTAACGGTTTTGCGGAAAAAAGCCCGCGTCGGCGGCGAGATCGCGAACAAATTTCGGGGGAAACGCGTTTTCGTGGAGGTAAAAACTTGACAACGGCAAAAAATTCGGTTAAATTAACGGATAAGAGGCGCGCTTTGTCGAAATTCGGCGAAAACGGTCGTCTCCGACGCAAACGCGACGCCGCGTTGCGTCGCCGCATTGGTCCATTCGGTCAACGCTCGAACAAAAAGGAGCCGAAGAGTGAGCGCGCTTTGGGGTCTCGACAATCCGAACATCAAAATTCTCGACTGTTCCGTTCGCGACGGAGGACTCGTCAACGACCACCGTTTCGACTTGGAGTTCGTTCAAGCGGTTTATCGCGCTTGCGCCGCGGCCGGCGTCGACTATATGGAAGTCGGGTACAAGAATTCGGATCGCATTTTCCCCCGCGACGCAAACGGCGCTTGGAAATATTGCGACGAAGACGACCTCCGCGCCGTCGTCGGCGAAAACCCGGCGTCCGACCTGAAGCTTAGCTGTATGATCGACGCGGAAAAATCGGACTGGAAAACCGCCGTCCTGCCGAAAGAAAAAAGCCCGCTCGACTTGATTCGCGTCGCGTTTTACGATTACCAAGTCGACGAAGCGGTCGCGATGATCGACGACGCCGCGCAAAAAGGGTACGAAGTTTGCGCCAACCTGATGGCCGTTACCGCGGTCGACGAAAGCGTCATCGACCGCGTGTTGGAGCGTCTCGTCGAAACGCCGACCGGCACGATCGTCATCGTCGACAGTTTCGGCTCGTTGACGCCCGCGCAAACGGAATATTTGACGCAAAAATACTTCCGTTTCGCCAACGCGGCGGGAAAAGAAGTCGGGATTCACGCGCACAACAATATGCAGTTGGCGTTTTCGAACACCTTAACGTCGGCTCGATGCGGCGCGACGCGGTTGGACGCGTCGATCGGCGGACTCGGTCGCGGCGCCGGGAACTGCCCGATGGAGTTGCTTTTATCGGTCGTCAACGCGAAAAATTACCGGTTGCGCCCGATTATCGAATGTTTGGAAAACGCGCTCGTTCCGTTGCGCCGCGAAATCGAGTGGGGCCCGCTCCCGGAATATATGCTGACCGGCCAATTCAACCAACACCCGCGCGCCGCCATCGCCGCTCGTAAAGAGCCGGAAACCCGCGACCGCTTCCTCGCGCTTTACGACCGTTTGCGCGAAAAATGCGAAGAGGCGAAATAATCGCGTCCCCCAACCGTTAAAATCGGCGTCGTTTAACGCCGTCGACGTTCGCTCGGCGGCGCTCCTTTCGACGTTTTCCCCGATTTTACCCTTATTAATTAATAAGCGTTTTGCCGTCGAGCGCGCGTTCGACCCGCTCGACCGTCAAAATCGCCCCGTTTCCCCTATTTCCCCCGTTATCAACCGAGCGAGAGCAACGCCGTGTCCCAATCGTCTCCCGAACAGAAGAAAAAGTTGATCGAGCCGCGCACCCTGAAAGGTTTCCGCGATTTCCTCCCCGAAGCGATGATTCCGCGCGAACGCCTGATCGAACGCGTTACCAAAGTTTACCGAAATTACGGATTTTGCCCGATCGACACCCCGGTTCTCGAGTACTTGGAGATTCTCTCCGGGAAAGGGAGCGACGAAACCGACAAGCAGCTCTACCGCTTCAAAGACTCCGGCGGACGCGAAGTCGGAATGCGTTTCGACCTGACCGTTCCGTTCGCTCGTTTCTCGGCGCAACACTTCGCGGAACTCGGCGTTCCGTTCAAGCGTTACCACTTGGCGAAAGTTTGGCGCGGCGAAAACACGCAAGCCGGGCGTTATCGCGAGTTTATGCAATGCGACTTCGACACGATCGGGACGACGAGCGTCGTTTCCGACGTCGAAACCGCGCTGGTCATTAACGACGTGATGGAGCGAATCGACCTGCGAACGGAAGACTCCTTCACGAAGTTCAAGGTTCGCCTCAACAGCCGCAAAATCTTGAACGGCGCGCTCGAAAAACTCGGCCTGAGCGACCGCGCCGTC
>JAFSFF010000228.1 GCA_017435375.1 Thermoguttaceae bacterium | reverse complement strand
GCCCGCTCAAATGGGACGCCGAAAAGATGGTCTTCGTCGGCGACCAAGAAGCGACCCGTATGGTTTCGCGCGTGCAACGTTATCCGTATACGATTCCGGAAGTTTGAAACGTCGGTTCGCGACGTTCGCCGGTCGACGCCGCCCTTTATTAATAAGCGCGGTTTCGTCGACGCGGCGGTTTTCGGAATATTAAGTAAACGCAACTCGCTTGAAAAAGCGATTTAGAGAATATTGGAAACGGTAAAATGAATTTGAATTGGAAAAAGTACGCGCTCTTGGCGGCGGCTCTCGTCGCTACTCCGGCGTTCGCTTCGACGTCGTTCGCGCAAGAAGCCGCCGCGAAATTGGCGGAATTCGCGCCGAAAATGACGGCTCAAAATATGGCCGACGGCGGTCAAGTCGGCGAAATGGAAAAGGCGCAACAAGGCTGGATGAATTACGTCCTCGAAACGGCGTCCGACAAACCGGAAACCCGCGCCGAAGCGAACAAAGCCGCGTTGGAAGCGTTGGCCGGCGACTATCCGGTCGTTACTAAAGCCTGGTTGCTGCACGTCTTGCAATGGACGGCGGACGAAACCTGCGTTGACGCGATCGCGCCGTTCCTGGCGAACGAAGACGCCCGCCTCGTCGACGCCGCCTCCCGCGCCTTGGCCGAAATTCCCGGCGACGCGGCCCTGAAAGCGCTCGAAAAAGCCCGCGACGCCGCCGAAGGCGATAAAAAAGCGGCGTTCGAACACTTCATTAAATCGCGCTCCGTCGACTGCTCGCCCGCCGTCGAAACCGAGACGATTCAATCGCTTCCGTACGTTTCGGACGCGAAATTCGCCGAGTTTATGAGCGGTTTCGACAAGCTATCCGACGACGATAAAGCTCGCGCTCTTGGCGCTTTGCGCGTCCGTAAAGCGAAGGATTTCGTCGACGTCGCCGTTAAGGCGTTGAAATCGGAATCGGTCGAAGTCAAGCGCGCGGCGATCCTTGCGCTCGAAAAAATCGCGACCGGCAAAGAGTTCGACGTTCTTTACGAACAAATGAAAACGTTCGACCGCGGTTTCGTCGCCGACGCGATGAAGCGGATTCCGGGCGCCGATTTCGACGCCGCCGTCGCCGCCGCGTTGAAGAAGGAAACGAACGGCGATAACGCGGCGACCCTCGCCGACGTCGTTAGCGCTCGTTACCTCGTTTCGGAAGTTTCGTCGCTCCTCGATTCGGCGAAGAAAGGCGATTGCCCGATTCGTCTGCAACTTCTCACCGCGGCGGAACGTCTTGCGACGAAAGAACATATCGGCGATTTCGTCGACGCGTTCGTCGCGATTCCGGCGGGCGGCGACCGCGACCGCGCCGAGCAAATCATCGCTCGTCTTTGCGAAGGCGACGCGACTCCGGTTATCGCGAAGATGAACAACGCCAACGGCGCGACGATCTTCCCGTTGTTGGGACGTATCGGCGGCGACGCGGCGTTCGCGCAAATCGAACGCGGTTTGAAATCTGGAAACGCCGCGATGATCGCGCTTTCCGTTCGTTCGCTCTGCAACTGGCCGAACGCTAAAGTCGCGTCGCAACTTCTCGACGCCGCGAAGAACGGCGCGTATCCGGAAAATATGCGAATTCAAGCGTTGCGCGCTTACATTCGCGTCGTTTCGCTTCCGGACGACCAAGACGCCGTCGATATGTCCGGCGCCGATAAGTTGGCCGCGTTGAAAGACGCGTTCAAACTGGCGACCCGCGACGACGAACGCAACTTGGCGCTCGAACGCGTCGGCTCCGTTCGCGAGTTGGACTCGGTGAAGTTCGCGCTCGAACACGTCGACAATAAAGCGTTGCAAAATAAAGCGTTGAACGCCGTTCTCGACCTCGCGCACCAAGACTTCCTTCGCAAAAAGGACAAAGACCTTTTCACTAAGGCGCTCGACGTCGTTCTCGAAAAGGGCGACCAAGGCCAAAAAGACCGCGCCGGTCGTTATAAGGCCGCGATGAAGTAAGTCGTTAAATAACGCCGTTTAAGACGGCGGCGTTTGACCGCGCTCGACGGTACGCGTCGGGCGCCGATTGAAACGTTTTTCGCGTTGGAGCGTCGATTTCGCTTCCGGCGCGGGAAACGTTTTTTTTGTTTTTTGGGGCTTTTACTCCTTGCGGCGCTTGAATTTGCGGCGCGCGAGCGATATAATCGAAAGCGAAAAAAGGCGTCGACGTCGAGGCGGTTGCGAACAACGCGCGTTTGGCGAACGACTTGTGAAAAAGGAGTTGGCGATGAAGGTGAAAAATCGAATCGGGAAAAGGGATAAAATGGTCGCGGCGTTGGGGGGCGCGGCGCTTTCGACCGCGTTGCTCGGCGGCGGTTTAGTCGCGGCGCAAGAGTCGCAACCGCTTGCGAAGTCGGAGGTTGCGGCGACGGTCGGCGGCGAGTCGATTCAAAATGGCGACGCGCCGTCGAGGCCGGTTCCGGTCGTCGGCAAGATCGCGTCGCTCGGCGTTTTCAAAAACGGAATCGCGGTCGTCGAGGAGCGTTTCGAAGTCTCGGGGCCCGGGCGATACGCGACGT